>NZ_JAAIUN010000028.1:0-46368 GCF_013317245.1 Blautia sp. MSK.20.85 | reverse complement strand
TGTCAATGAGAAAGAAAAGGTTCGTAGTAAGTTTGCGTCCAATTAAGTATTTAGAAGAGCTTTTAGAAGCTTAAAAAGTAGAAAAAAATAGAATTTGCAGTTGCTAACCATTCATGCGTTTGTCGTGTATCTCCACAAAATACCTATTTCCAAACCCACTATTTTATGATATCATATAGCTTAACCTGCGGAAAATGGAGGTTATGCAACATGAATTATATTGAAGAAAAAATCATTCAGACAATAGATGAACACAGAGACGAGATCATAGCCTTTGCGAAGGATATCCAGAGTCATCCGGAGCCGGGGTTTTATGAGGAGAGAACAGCCGCACACGTAGCGGCTTTTTTGCGTGGTCTGGGACTTCGTGTACATGGAGGACTTGCACGCACAGGGGTCCGCGCAGAGTGGATGGAACAGGACGGACCGAATGTTACTATTATTGGAGAACTTGATGCCATCGGATGTAAGTCGCATCCGATGGCTGATCCCGTTAACGGGACAGCACATGCATGCGGACACCACGCACAGATTGCAGCCATGATCGGCGCAGCATTGGCACTGACCAATGAGGAGGTTCAAGCCTCTCTGTCTGGGTCCGTATCTTTTTTTGCCGTTCCGGCGGAAGAATACATTGATGCAGATAAACGTGCACGGCTCCGGAAAGAGGGAATCGGTTTTCCGGCATCCGGAAAAAGCGAGCTGATCCGGCTTGGAGAATTTGATCATTCGGATATTATTATGACCACACATGTACACATGATGCCGGTAGAAGAAGACTTTTATCTGGGGAATGCAGCCTGCAATGGATTTTCCGCAGAGCGTGTCACAGTAAGAGGAAAAGCGGCGCACGCAGCCATTGATCCCTGGGATGGAGTAAATGCTTTGAGCATTACTTCCAGTGCGATTCAGATGATGGGACTGATGCGGGAAACTTTCCGGGAGGAAGACCATGTGCGCCTTCATAACGTGATCCGAAAAGCCGGAGATGTGATCAATGCGGTTCCGGACGAAGCGGTGATCGAGACAAAAGTCCGTGCGGCATCCCTTGATGCGATACGCGCAACTCAGGAAAAAATGGACCGCGCTTATGACGGAGCTGCCTATGCATTTGGTGGAAAGATTGAAAGAGAACCGCTTCAGGGATATATGCCGATCCTGCACAGAGGTGCAGACAAAGTGATGGAGGAATCCGTAAAGCTTCTGGATGCGACATACCGGTGCTCAAAGCCGGCAGATTTTAACAATGCCTGTACCGATGTGGGAGATCTGACCCATCTGTTTCCTGTGCTGAATTTCACATTTGGAGGATTTGAGGGAAAACTTCACGGGGCAGATTTTCGGATCATAGATGAAGAACTGGCTTATATCAAACCAGCCAAACTTCTGGCACTGACTACGTATCACCTTCTCTGCGATCAGGCAAAAGAAGCAAAAAAAATCTGTCGGGAATTTAAACCGGTATTTAATAAAGAAACTTATTGTCAGTATATAAGGGATAATTTCCATGAGAATGAGTAGTTAACCGAATCGAGGAAGTTCCTGAGTGGGTGCAATAAGTAATCTTGCATCAAAGAAGTCCCCTGAGTGGGTGCAATAAGCAATCTTGCATCAAGAAATTTCCCTGCGGGGGATGGATATCCGCATGCCTCATAACTCAGATATTTGTAAACGCACAGAGCGATAAGTGTTGAGACAAGTGAGGTTCATATTTGAAAAAGAGATAGAAATATCTGTGTAATAGTAAATAGAAGGAGAGTTAAATGTCCGAAATTTCATTAGAACTCAAAAATATAAAAAAGAGCTTCCAGGAAGGGGAGGACGTCCTGGAAAGCATCTGTCTTACAGCAAAAAAAGGAGAATTTGTTACCTTGCTGGGGTCTTCCGGCTGTGGAAAAACCACCACACTGCGGATCATCGCAGGCTTGGAACAGCCAGATTCCGGACAGGTTTTTCTGAATGGAAAAGATGTGACATCCCTGGAACCGAACCAGCGTAATGTGAACACGGTTTTCCAGAACTATGCACTTTTTCCCCATATGAATGTTGCAGATAATATTGGTTACGGACTGAAACTGAAAAAAACATCGAAAGCGGAAATCAGCAGAAGGGTAAAAGAAATGCTGGAACTGGTTCAGCTTTCCGGATTTGAGAAGCGAAAGCCTTCAGAACTTTCCGGCGGTCAGCGTCAGCGTGTAGCCATTGCCAGAGCACTTGTGAACAATCCGGAAGTCCTTCTTCTGGATGAACCTCTTGGGGCATTGGATCTGCAGCTGAGGCGTGCCATGCAGCATGAGCTGAAACGCCTGCAGAAGAAACTGGGGATCACGTTTATCTATATCACTCACGACCAGGAAGAAGCTATCAATATGTCCGACACGATCGCAGTGATGAACCACGGCCGCTTTGAGCAGATCGGAACGCCGGATGAGATCTACAATCATCCGAAGACCAGCTATGTGGCAATGTTTGTGGGAAATGCAAATATCCTTACCGGTGTTGTGGAAAGCGTTGATCCAGAGAGAACAGATGGTGCTTCTGATCAGATCACAGTAAGAACGGATGCCGGAAAAGTCAAAGTATCGATGAACAACGTTAATATTACTGCCGAACCGGATAAAGGATATCTGCCCCAAAAAGGAGAAAAGGTCACCATCGCAGTAAGAAGTGAAAATATCCGATTTGAGGAAAATAAAGAAAATGCACAAGAAAGCACGCAGAATTACACACTAGAAAACACACAAAAGAGTGCACACGAATCTGCAGAAAAGAACACAGACAATAGCTGCTATGGCTTAATCGCCGAAGTTGTGGAAAAAACTTTCGCCGGCGGCCAGCTCCGTGTTGTTTTGAAAACCTCGGAAGGCCAGGAAATCGTGGCAAGTCGTTATGGCATTGATACAAACGTCAGCGTAGGAGAAAAGGTGCGCTGCTGTTTTCTTCCCACAGATGCCGTACTGGTGGACCAGGGAGGCACCAATGCGTAAGCGTGGTGCAGGCTCCGTATGGATGATCCTGCCGCTGTATCTTTTCACACTGATCTTCGTTGCGCTGCCCCTTCTGTATGTGATCGCACTGAGCTTTTTCACGGCAGACGGCGGCTATGGTGTGAACTGGAAATTTACACTGGATAACTATAAACAGATCCTGGAACCGGTATATCTACAGACTTTTACGGGATCTTTTCGCCTTGCCATCACCAGTACCCTGATCATCTGCCTGGTAGGTTACCCATTTGGGTATTTTATGGCAAAGCTTTCCGAGGGGAAAAAGAAGCTTGCCATGTTGTTCCTGATGCTGCCTTTCTGGGTGAATTCTCTGATCCGTCTGTACGGCTGGATCATCATTCTCCAGAAAAAGGGTCTTTTGAACTATCTGCTGATGAAACTTGGCATCATTCAGGAGCCTTTAAAAATCCTGTACAGCTATCCTGCCATTGTGATCGGTATGATCTATGTGTTGCTGCCGTTTATGGCTTTGTCCGTGTATTCCAGTGCGGAAAAACTGAACTGGTCACTGGTGGAGGCAGCCAGAGATCTGGGAGCCAGCAGATGGAAAGCTTTCTGGAGTGTTACCTTTAAGCTGACTTTGCCGGGACTTCTTTCCGGAGTGATCCTTACCTTTATTCCATCTATGGGCTTGTTTTTTATTGCGGATATCCTGGGCGGAAACAAGATCGTACTGGTTGGAAGCCTGATCCAGGAGCAGATGACAAGAGGAAATAACTGGCCTTTTGCCGCGGCACTGGCGGTAGTACTGATGATACTGACCACGCTGATGATCGTACTGTACAGGAAGATCACCAATGTGAAGGAACTGGAGGGAATCGGATGAAAAAGAACTCAAAACTTTCAGGACTGTACCTGGGAATCCTGTTTTTCCTTATGTATCTGCCCATTGGCGTGGTAGTGGTATTTTCGTTTAATGAAGCAAGACTTCCGGTGCGTTTTACCGGATTTTCCCTGAAATGGTATCAGGAACTGTTTCATGACAGAGATCTGATCCAGGCATTGAAAAACAGCCTGATTCTGGCTATATCCAGTTGCGGGGTATCTGCAGTGATCGGAACGCTGGGGGCTGTAGGACTTTCCAGGATCCACTGGAAAACAAAAGGGGTGATGGAGTACATTTCCATTCTGCCTCTGATGATCCCGGAGATCATTCTGGGAATGGTACTGATGGCATTTTTCTATATGCTGAACCTGCCATTTGGAATGCTGACACTTCTGATCGGACACACGGTTTTCTGCGTGCCCTATATTTTAATGGAAGTAAAAGCACGGCTTGTGGGAATGGACCCGTCCCTGGAAGAGGCAGCCAGAGATCTTGGCGCCGGTTCTTTCCGGGCATTCTGGGACATTACCCTGCCTCTGATCATGCCGGCTGTCATATCCGGCTCTCTGCTGGCTTTTGCCATGTCCATGGATGATGTGGTGATCAGCATTTTTGTGACCGGTCCGCGTGTATCCACGCTGCCGATAAAAGTTTACACACAGATGAAAACAGGCGTTACGCCGGAGATCAATGCACTTTGTACTATGATGCTGGGAGTGATCCTCCTTGTGCTGGCCGTGTATCTGATCATGGGAAAACGCGGGAAGGGGAATAAGAGAGATGAGCAATAAACTGATCGAGTTAAAAAATCTCACAAAAAATTTTGATGACCAGCAGGTGCTCCGGGGAATCAACCTGGATATCCACGAAAACGAATTCCTTACGCTTCTGGGACCCAGCGGCTGTGGAAAAACAACAACCTTGAGGATCATCGCAGGATTTGAGGAACCAAGCGGTGGAGAGGTGCTGTTTAACGGCATTGAGATCTCCAAGCTTCCTCCATATAAAAGGGAGATCAATACGGTATTCCAGAAATATGCGCTGTTTCCACATCTTAATGTTATGGACAATATCGGTTTCGGCCTGAATCTGAAAAAAGTAGATAAAACTGTCATTGAGCAGAAAGTCAAAAGAATGCTGAAGATGGTAGGTCTGGAAGGTTTCGAAAAAAGAGACGTCACCCTTCTTTCCGGCGGTCAGCAGCAGCGAGTTGCCATTGCCAGAGCTCTTGTCAATGAGCCGAAAGTCCTTCTTCTGGATGAGCCTCTTGGAGCTCTGGATGCCAAGATCCGTAAACAGATGCAGATCGAGCTGAAAAAGATCCAGAGAGAAGTAGGGATCACGTTCATCTATGTTACCCATGATCAGGAAGAGGCTCTCTCCATGTCCGATACAGTAGTTGTCATGAACAACGGTGAGATCCAGCAGATCGGAAGCCCGACAGACATCTACAATGAGCCGGAGAACCGTTTTGTGGCAGGTTTTATCGGAGAGTCCAATATTATAGAAGGAACGATGATCAAAGATTTCCTGGTGGAATTCGATGGTTTCCAGTTTGAATGTGTGGATAAGGGATTTGAGGACAACGAAGCCATTGAGGTAGTTCTCCGTCCGGAGGATCTGGATATTGTGGAACCGGATCAGGCCAAGATCAAAGGAACTGTACGGAACATTACGTTCAAAGGCGTGCATTATGAGATCCTGATCGAAACGGAACTTCGCACATACATGGTGCACACTACCGATTATGCGGCAGTGGGACGTGAAGTAGGACTGAAGTTTGGTCCTGAGGACATCCATGTTATGTGCAGAATGGGAGGATACTAATGAAACAGTTCAAACATCTGATCAAGCCGTACATCATCTGGGCTTCGATCCTGATCGTGGTACCACTGATCCTGATCGTACTTTATGCGTTTACCTCAGATGGAAATGAAGTTCTGACTTTACATTTTACATGGGCGAATTTTGCAAAATTCCTGGAAACTACTTATTTAAGTGTTATTTTGAAATCTTTTCGTCTGGGTATCCTGACCACATTGATCTGTCTTGTGTGCGGATATCCGCTGGCATATATTATTTCCAAATACTCCGAGAAGGTGCAGAGTTTTCTCATCCTTATGGTTACGATCCCCATGTGGATCAACATGCTCCTTCGTACTTATGCATGGATGAATATTCTTTCAGACAATGGTCTGGTGAACAACCTTCTGAAAATGCTGGGAATTTCACCGATCACCATGATGTATACAGATTTTTCGGTTATTGTGGGCCTTGTCTGTAACTTCATGCCGTTTATGATCATTCCGATCCATACTTCTTTAAGTAAAATGGATAAATCACTGATCGAGGCGGCCAACGACCTTGGGGCCAATCCATTCCAGACTTTCTGGAAAGTCACCTGGAAGCTTTCCATGCCAGGTGTGGTCAATGGTGTTATGATGGTATTCCTTCTGTCCATCTCAACTTTCGTTATTCCGAAGCTTCTTGGCGGTGGTCAGTACATGCTGATCGGTAACCTGATCGAGTCACAGTTTATTTCCGTAGGTGACTGGAACTTCGGAAGTGCCATTTCTCTGATCCTGGCAGTGATCATCCTGATCTTTATGAGCCTGATGAAGAAGATGGACACCCAGGACGATTAAAGGAGGCAGGAGATGAAAAGAAAAAATACCATATTTTCAAAATTATATGTAGTGCTGTGTCTGGCATTTTTTTACCTGCCGATCCTTGTGACTATGATTTTTTCCTTTAACTCGTCCAAGTCCCTGACCAGATTTACAGGATTTTCCCTGCGCTGGTACGGGGAGCTGATCAACAACATGGAGATCAGCAAGGCAGTTTATGTTTCTGTCACAGTGGCAATCCTGGCAACAATTATTTCCACAGTGCTGGGAACTATTACAGCCATCGGCCTTTCCAAATCCAGAAAAGTACTGAAGGAACTGGTACTTACCATCAATAACTTTCCGATCCTGAACCCGGAGATCGTAACAGCTATCGGTCTGATGCTTCTGTTTTCTTCTCTGGGAATGACGAAAGGTTATCTGACCATGCTGCTGGCACATATCGCGTTCTGTACGCCTTATGTAATTACCAGTGTATATCCGAAGGTGCGAAACCTGGACCCTAACCTGGCCAATGCGGCGATGGATCTTGGTGCAACGCCATATCAGGCCCTTACAAAAGTTATCGTGCCTATGATCAAAGAGGGAATTTTTGCGGGAGCGCTTCTGGCATTTACCATGTCCTTTGACGATTTCGTAATTTCCTATTTTGTTTCCGGAAATGGAGTAAAAAATATCTCCATCGTTGTATATAATATGACGAAGCGTATCAATCCGACGATCAATGCACTGTCAACGATCGTGATCGTGGTAATCGTCCTGGTGCTGCTGTTTGCAAATCTGATACTGCCGAAGCTTCAGGCTTCCACAGTAAAGAAGATGAATCCGAGAACAAGAAAGATCGTGGCAGTAGTTACCACAGTGGTTCTGGTGATCGGTTTTGGAAAATGGACGATCGTGAGCCAGGGAAGTCATGTACTCCGTGTATACAATGCCGGCGAATATATGGATCTGAGCCTGATCGACAAATTTGAAAAACAGTACAACTGTACTATTGTCTATGAGACATTTGAGTCCAATGAGATGATGTATACCAAACTTGCCAGTGGTGAGACCTACGATGTTCTGGTACCGTCCGATTATATGATCGAGAGGCTGATTAAGGAAGAATACCTTCAGTCTATTGACTGGAAAAAGATTCCAAATAAGAAGAATCTTCTCCCTGAAGTACAGAACAAGGACTATGATCCGGGCAACCGCTATTCCTGTCCGTATTTCTGGGGAACCGTGGGAATCCTTTACAATAAGAATGTAGTATCACAGGAAGATCTGGATAGAGAGGGCTGGAATGTTCTTACCGATGAGAAATATAAAGGAAATCTTTACATGTACGATTCCGAACGAGATTCCTTTATGATCGCCCTGAAAGCACTTGGATACTCCATGAATACCACAGATCTGGGCGAGATCCAGGAAGCCTATGAATGGCTGATCAACCAGCGTGATACCATGGACCCAATCTATGCAGGAGATGATGTCATCGACAATATGATTTCCGGAAACAAAGCAATGGCAGTGGTTTATTCCGGTGACGCTTCTTATATCATCAGTGAGAATCCGGATCTTGATTATTACACTCCAAAGCAGGGAACCAATACCTGGTATGATGCGATGGTCATCACCAAGGACTGTAATGAGGTAGATCTGGCTCATGAGTTCATCAATTTTATGCTGGATGATGAAAATGCTCTTTCCAATACCGAAGAAGTAGGATATACTTCTACTGTAAAGAGTGCGTTCGAGGAGATGAAAAACGGAACTTATGAGGGAATTGATTCCTATATTCCGCAGATCGACAACCCAAAGAATGAAATCTTCGGATACCAGAAGCCAAAGATCAAGCAGAAATTCGCAGAGCTTTGGACCAAGGTAAAAGCAAAATAACAAGACGTCAGAGAGAGACATGAAGGAGGTTCTATGAAAGCAAAAAAAGCAGCAGCGATCATGTTATGTGCGGCACTTGGAGCATCTATGGTAACAGGTGTCAGCGTCAGTGCAAAGGATAAAGATGAACTGGTACTTTACACATGGGACGGAATGGTTCCGCAGGAAGTGCTGGATGATTTTGAAAAAGAAACAGGAACCAAGGTTGTTTACTCTAACTTTGATACCGATGAGACTATGCTTGAGAAACTTTCCCAGGCAAAAGGCGGCGATTACGATGTGGTAATTGCAGATGATTACATTATCGACAGTGCGGTAAAAGAAGGACTTGTCCAGAAGATCGACAAGGATACTGTTACCAATTTCGGAAACATCAATCCGCTTTTCCAGGGACAGTTTTATGATCCGGATGACGAGTACACCGTACCATACGGTGCAGGAATCCCGCTGATCGTTTATGATCCGGATCAGGTAGATATCGACATCAAAGGATACAAAGATCTCTGGGATGAATCCCTGAAAGACAGCGTGGCGATCATCGGAAATTACCGTGTAATTGCCGGAATCACACAGCTTTCCATGGGTGAGAGCATGAATGAAGAGGATGTGGATGTGATTGCCAAGACCGGTGAGAAACTGAAGGAGCTTGCACCGAATATCCGTATGATCCAGGATGATAATACACAGAATGCACTTCTCAATGGAGAGGCAAGTGTGGCATTCCTCTACACATCCCAGGTAACACAGGCGCTGAAGGATAACCCGGACCTGAAGGTGGTTTATCCGGAGGAAGGTCTTGGATTTGGTATTCTTGGAACCTTTATCCCAAGTGAGGCACCGAATGCGGAGGCTGCCAATGAATTTATCAACTATATCCTGCAGCCGGAAGTAACTGCAAAATGCATCAATTCTGTAGGTTACTACAACACAAACAAGGCAGCAGATGATCTGGTAGATGAGAACCTGGTTGTGCCGGATGATGTGACTAAGGGCGAGATCGTGCAGAACGTAAGCCAGGAAGCAGAGCAGGAATACAATAAGATCTGGACAGAATTTAAAGCTGCCTGCGATTAAGGCGGACAGACCAGTAAGGGGGTTTTTCAGGTGGAAATATACAAAGGCACATCCGCTTTTTCCGGAATAGCCATTGGAAAAATACTGTATTACCACAGGGGCGAATACCAGATCCGTCAGTCTATGGTAGACAATGTAAAAAAAGAGCTGGATCGTCTGGACCATGCAAGGACAGCAGTAAAGACCCAGATCCAGCATATGTATAAAAACGGAGCACCCCTCCCAAAAGAGCAGGAGCTGACATTGAAACGTCAGCTGAAGCTCTTAAGCGGAGGCAGTTTCCAGCGGGCTGTAGAGAGCATGATCACAACAGAAAAGGTCAGTGCGGCTTATGCGGTTCAGACAACCAGAGATGAGCTTGCCAATGTATTTCGCAAGCTGGAAGACGAGGCTGTCAAGGAACAGATCGAAAATATCCGGGAGATCTCAGAACTTCTGATCGGCGCCATGGGTGGTTCCCATGCGCGGATCAATCTGGGAGATGAGCCGGTGATCCTTGCGGCAGAGCAGCTTTCCCCAAATGAACTTCTGGAGATGAACAAATCCAGCCTTCTGGCAATAGTCATGCATCAGGGATCAATCATTTCCCATGTATCGATTATGGCGAAATCCATGGCAGTGCCTACACTGGTGGAAGTGGAGATACAGAAGGAGTGGGACGGCCATATGGCTATTGTGGATGGATATACAGGAACTCTGTATATTGATCCGGAACCGGAACTTCTGAAAGAATATGAGATCCGCCACAGGGCAGATATGGAAGAACGGGAAGAACTCTTAAGACTTCGTAATCAGGAGGATATCACAGCCGATGGAAAACAGATCAAACTTCTGGCCAACATCGGAAATTTGGATGATCTGAATACGGTTCTTTATTACGGAGCTACAGGCATCGGTCTCCTTCGAAGTGAATTTCAGTATCTTGGAAGAGAAAATTATCCAAGAGAGAACGAGCTGTTCCGTGCTTATAAGAAGGTAGCGGAGGATATGGAAGGCCGTCCGGTTGTGATCCGTACCGTAGATCTGGGTGCAGACCGGCAGGCAGAATATATGGCCATCCCGGATGAAGTCAATCCTATGATGGGAAACCGCGGTATCCGACTTTGCCTTGACCGGAAAAAAATGTTCAAAGCCCAGCTTCGTGCCATTTACCGGGCAAGTGCCTATGGAAACATCAGTCTGATGTATCCGATGATCACATCGGAGGAAGAACTGGATGAGATCGAAAAACTGATCCAGGAGGTCAAAAAAGGCCTGGATGAGAAGAATATTCCCTACAAAAATATCCGTACCGGAATCATGATCGAAACACCGGCTGCAGTTATGATCAGTGAGGAACTGGGAAAACGTGTGGATTTCTTAAGCCTTGGAACCAATGACCTGACCCAGTATACCCTGGCTATGGACAGGCAGAATCTTCTTCTGAAAAACAAATACAATGACCATCATCCTGCGCTTGTGAAGATGATCCGGATGGTGACAGAAGCAGGACATAAATCCGGATGTAATGTTTACATATGTGGGGAGCTGGCAGCAGATTCCAATCTCACAGAGAAATTTATCCAGATGGGAGTAGATGGACTTTCTGTGGTTCCGGCATGTGTACTACCGGTACGAAAAGCAATCCGTGCGGCATATGCGGATGCGTCAAACAGGCCGGAAGAGCAATAGTATCTGAGATTATAGGAGATCCTTTTTCTGAAAAACAGAAATAAATAAAAATCCTGAGAATTTCTATGTTATATTTCGCATAGGATTCTCAGGATTTTTTGTATGATTACCATGCTGGAAATTCCAGGTGGATGTTTCAAATCCGCTTTGTTAAGTTATCGAAGTCCGAGAACACGTGCGGTTTCTGAAATAAATTCCGGTGTGGTACCACAGCATCCGCCGATGACAGAAGCTCCGTTTTCAACAAGTACCTTCATGTAACCTGCAAAATCAGCAGGTGTCATGCTGTAAACGGCATTACCAAGATCATCGATCTGCGGCATTCCCGCGTTCGGTTTGGCGATAACCGGAATGGAAACATTCTCTTTGATATTACGGACAACAGATACCAGCTGATCCGGACCAACAGAGCAGTTGATGCCGACTGCACTGGCACCGGCAGCTTCCAGGGACATAGCAGCCTCTACGGCATTGCCGCCGCTGAAGATACTTCCGTCTGCTTCTACAGTTACAGTACAGATGATCGGAAGGTCGCAGACACTCTGGCAGGCATCTACAGCAGCCAGTGTCTCTTCAATATTGATCATGGTTTCCGCTACGATCAGATCTACGCCAGCATCCCGGAGATAACCGATCTGCTCCTGATAGGTTTCAAAGGCTTTTTCGTAGGTCATATCACCGGCCGGGGCCATCATCTTACCGGTTGTGGTGATATCTCCCGCAACATAAACGCCCTCCGGTGTGATCTCTTTGGTGTAGCCGGCCAGGGTATGGTTGATCTGCTCAATCTGATCTTCCAGACCGTGCATGGTGAGATTGATGCGGTTTCCACCGAATGTAGGTGCATAAATAATATGGCTTCCTGCTTCAATATAAGCTTTCTGAAGGGACTGGATCACATCTTTGTGCTCAAGCACCCAGCTCTCTGTGCAGACACCTCTTGGCATTCCTGCTTTCATCAGGTTGGAACCGGTAGCACCATCCAGCAGCAGGACATGGTTCTCAGTCAGTTTCTGAAATTCCTGTTTTGTCATATGTTTATATCCTCCTTATGGCAGCCAATCACGGTTGGCAAAAAAAATAAGGCTCCTCCTGTAACTGCTGCACTCATTGCCGTGTATCTATTTTAACATAGGAGAGAAGAATAATAAAGACCTTGCGTAATAAATGGACGGATTGTATAATAGCCACTAGGCATATCACAGAGCGGAATAGAAATGTCCGCTTTACAGCTTTGGGAACAGAAACCAGAAGATACAGGTAAATAAAAAGAAAGGATTGTTTTGATGAAGGGACTTTATGATATTCACTGCCATATTCTGCCGGGGGTGGATGATGGCGCCAGGAATATGGAAGAAGCCTTATGGATGCTGAACAAGGAATATAAAGACGGAGTACGTCATGTGATTCTGACTCCTCATTTCCGATATGAGATGTTTGAACCACATATGAATATTGTAACGAGAGGTTTTATGCAACTGAGAAGAGAGATCGTAAATATTGGCCAGGGCGATATGCAGATTTATCTTGGATGTGAACTGCATTCCAGTATGGATATGGTGGAATGTCTGAAAAAGGGCAGGAGACTTACCATGGCCGGCTCCAGGTATGTACTTGTGGAATTTAGTAATAACGATGAAAAGAGCTATATTGAAGAACGGATCAGAAGTCTTTTGATGTACGGTTTTATTCCGATTATTGCACATGCGGAGAGATATAGTGCCACAAGAAATGATGTTCGTTTTCTTTCAGAGCTGAGAGAAGCCGGTGCTTATATTCAGATCAATGCGGACACTATCAGTGGACACAGCGGCTTCGGAGCAAAAATGTATGCAAAAAAGCTCATGAAACAGGGACTGCTGGATTTTGTGGGATCTGACGGACACAGGCAGAATGAGCGGATTCCGGAAATTGGAAGATGTGTGGAAAAAGTGGAAAAAACCATGGGGACGGAATACGCAAAAAAAATATTTATCAAAAATCCCCGTAAGATCACAGGGCGATAGGGAAAAAGTATTTATCGCAAAAGAGAAGAATTTGTGATATACTTTCACAGGAAAGCTTTTATACATATTATAATATAGAAGAAATAAGTCATCCGCAAAATGAAACGTATGATTTCAGAGTATTATAGCAATAAGAATAATAGCAGTAGTTGGATTGATAAAACAAAGGAGACTGGAAATATGTGTGGAATTGTAGGTTTTACAGGTAAGCATCAGGCAGCACCGATTTTACTGGACGGTCTTTCCAAACTGGAATACAGAGGATATGATTCTGCCGGTATTGCAGTGCGTGACGGAGAGAATGAGACAGAAGTCATCAAAGCAAAAGGGCGCCTTAAAGTTCTGATTGAAAAAACAAACGGAGGAGAATCTGTTCCGGGAACCTGTGGCATTGGCCATACAAGATGGGCAACACACGGGGAACCGTCAGAAACCAATGCACATCCTCATGTCAGCGACGATGGAAATGTGGTTGCCGTACACAACGGTATCATCGAAAACTATCAGGAACTGAAAGAAAAACTTCTTCGTAAAGGTTATACGTTTTATTCTGCAACAGATACGGAAGTTGCGGTAAATCTTGTAGATTATTATTATAAGAAATATGGAAAATCACCGGTTGAGGCAGTCAGCCATGCGATGGTACGCATCAGAGGTTCCTATGCACTCGCCATGATGTTCCGTGATTATCCGGGAGAGATTTTTGTAGCAAGAAAAGACAGCCCGATGATTCTGGGTGTGGGAGACGGGGAGTCTTATATTGCTTCCGATGTTCCGGCGATTCTGAAATATACAAGAAATGTTTATTATATTGGAAATCTGGAGATGGCTCATGTGAAAAGGGGAGAGATCACCTTTTACAATCTGGATGGCGAAGAAATTGAAAAAGAACCAAAGAAGATTGATTGGGATGCAGAAGCTGCTGAAAAGGCTGGATATGAGCACTTTATGATGAAAGAAATCCACGAGCAGCCGAAAGCGGTTTCCGATACCATCAATTCTGTTGTAAAAGATGGAAAGATTGACCTTTCCGGTGTGGGAATGGATGAAGAAACGATCCGGAATATCAGCCAGATTTATATTGTGGCCTGTGGATCTGCATACCATGTCGGCATGGCAGCTCAGTATGTTCTGGAAGATCTGGCGCGTATCCCGGTACGTGTGGAGCTTGCATCAGAGTTCCGTTATCGTAATCCAATTCTGGACAAAAACGGCCTTGCGATCATCGTCAGTCAATCCGGAGAGACAGCAGACAGCCTTGCGGCACTTCGTGAATGCAAAGCCAGAGGAATCCGTACCCTTGCCATTGTCAATGTAATTGGATCTTCCATTGCTAGGGAAGCAGATAATGTATTTTATACACTTGCCGGCCCGGAAATTTCTGTGGCTACCACAAAAGCTTACAGCACACAGCTGATTGCTTCCTATATTCTGGCTCTTCAGTTTGCAAAAACAAGAGAAGAAATTACAGAAGAACAGTGTGATGCATATATAAAAGAACTGCAGACACTTCCGGAGAAAATTGAGAAAATTCTTGAGGATAAGGAACGTCTCCAGTGGTTCGCATCCAAGCAGGCCAATGCCAAGGATATTTTCTTTATCGGAAGAGGAATTGATTATGCGATCAGCCTTGAGGGAAGCCTTAAAATGAAAGAAATCAGTTACATTCATTCAGAGGCCTATGCGGCAGGAGAACTGAAGCATGGAACAATTTCTCTGGTGGAGGACGGAACTCTTGTGATCGGCGTTCTTACCCAGCCGAGCCTCTATGAAAAAACAGTGAGCAATATGGTAGAGTGTAAGAGCCGTGGCGCTTATCTGATGGGGCTTACCACATTTGGAAATTATAATATTGAGGACACTGCGGACTTTACCGTTTATATCCCGAAAACAGATCCGCATTTTGCCACTTCACTGGCTGTAATTCCGTTACAGCTTCTGGGCTATTATGTAAGTGTAAATAAGGGTCTTGATGTAGATAAGCCAAGAAACCTTGCAAAAAGTGTTACTGTAGAATAATTTCCTTACCAAGGAGGAGTGCATATGAAAAAAATAGGAAAACATATTCCGGGGCTGATTGTAATGCTGGTAGTTCTGGCAACTGCTGTTGTATTTGCAGGAATGCTCCTGAATATGAAAGTGATCCCGACAAAATTCATCGCAGTGATCAGTCTGGTTATGCTGATTCTGGTACTGATTGTCGGAGCACTTGTATGGAACACAGACAAAAAAATACGTTTTGTTCTGGGAGTATTGATTGCCGCTATTCTGGGTGCGGCGTTTATTCTTGGAAGCATGTATGTTTATCAGACCCATTCAGCACTTGCGGATATTTCCGGTGTGAATACAGAGGTCACGGAAGTTGGAATATATGTCCGTGCGGATGATTCTGCTGATTCGATAGCGGCAACTGCGGACTATGTATATGGTGTCCTTACAGATCTTGACCGTGAGAATTCCGATAAGGCTATTCAGGAGGTAGATTCTGAAGCCGGAAAAAGTGTCAAGGTTCAGGAATTTGCAGGGCTTACAGAGCTCGTTGACGGTCTTCTGAACGGACAGACAGGGGCCATCGTTCTGAACAGCGCTTATCTGAGCGTGATAGAGGAGATGGATGGATATTCAGATGTTTCATCCAGAATCCGTGAACTGACAGTAAAAAAAGTGGAAACAACCATTGAGCCGCAGCAGACGGAACAGAAATCTGAAGACAGCGCAGATAAAGGAACGGTTTATACAATCTTTATCAGCGGTATTGACAGCAGAAGCGGATTGGTTGCCAAGAGCAGAAGTGATTCCAACATTGTGGCAACTGTAAACACAGATACCCGCCAGGTTCTGCTGGTGTCTACACCACGTGATTATTTTGTGCCGCTTTCAATTTCCGGCGGACAGAAAGATAAGCTGACCCATGCGGGAATCTATGGCATTAATGTATGTATGGATACTCTGGGAATGCTTTACAATGAAGATATCAATTACTATTTCCGTATCAATTTTGCCGGATTTGAACAGCTGATTGATGCTCTTGGAGGCATTACGGTTTATTCTGATTATGAGTTTGATTCCAAGAACGAGTTGGGATATCACTTTAATCAGGGCGAGAATCAGATGAACGGAGAACAGGCACTGATTTTCAGCCGTGAACGTTACTCCTTCCAGGAGGGAGACCGCCAGCGCGGAAAGAATCAGATGGCCGTAATCAAGGGCGTAATCAATAAAGCGCTTTCTCCGGAACTCCTGAAAAATTATTCTTCCGTACTTTCCAGCATCCAGGGATGTTTTGAGACAAATATCTCCTATGAGGAAATTGCCGGTATTCTGCAGAAGCAGCTGAATAACGGGGGAGACTGGAATATTGTAAGCTACAGTGTAAATGGTACCGGTGACACACAGAAACCGTATTCCATGAGCCAGAAAGCGTATGTTATGATTCCTGATGAGTCTACTGTTCAGAAGGCTGAAGAGATGATGAAGAAGGTTCGTGACGGTGAGACTGTTTCCCAGGAGGAAGCAGATGCAGATGCATCTGCGGCCGCAGCTACGGCTACAGATACGCAGTCTGCCACTGCAGAAACTACAGACACAGCAGCACAGAATGCAACAGATACACAGGCAGCAGATAATGGTGCAGCACAGTAGTAAACGAAATAAAGCGTAGAAAAACCGCCAGGCGGTGCAACTGGTATTCAGAACTTATTCTGAACCAGTGTACCGCAGGCGGTTTTTAGTTTTTGATAAAATTATAGTTAAAGAATTTCTTTCAGATAACGCTCCAGGGCATCCTGCCATGTTGGAAGGGGCTGGAAACCGTTTCTTACAAGTTTGGACTTATCCAGGCGGCTGTTGAATGGTCGAACCGCTTTGGAAACACCATATTCTGCAGTAGTAACAGGAGAAACCTGTACGTTTTCATATTCTTTATGACCGAGGGCAGCAGCCTGACGGAAGATTTCTTTTGTGAAATCATACCAGCTGATGAAACCGCCCTCGTTGGTTGCATGATAATAGCCGTATTTTTCTGTCTCGATCATGTCTACCAGAAGACGGGCAAGGTCATAGGTGTAGGTTGGTGTACCGATCTGGTCACTGACTACGGTCAGTTTGTCGTGGGTTTTCCCTAAGTTTACCATGGTGCGGATAAAGTTCTTACCGTTTTTGCCGAATACCCAGGCAATACGTACGATAAAGAATTTATCAACAGTGCCGGATACTGCCAGCTCGCCGTCAAGCTTGGTCTGACCGTATACATTCTGGGGAGCGTAGTCTTTGCAGTCCGGATCCCATGGAGTGGTTCCCTGGCCGTCAAAAACATAGTCTGTGGAAATGTACATCATTTTGATGCCAAGCTCTTTACAGATGTCCGCAATGTTCTGGGTTCCCACAACATTGACAAGACGTACTTTTTCGCGGTTTTCCTCATCCTCTGCAGCATCTACGGCTGTCCATGCAGCACAGTGTACCACTGCATCCGGATTTACTTCGCGAATGGCTTTTGCTACTGCTTCTTTATCTGTGATATCCAGCTGGACATAAGGCATGGTGGTAACCGGAGTACCATCTGCAATGCCGCTGTAGGAAGGTGCAATGTCGCTTCCTACGCCTTCATGTCCACGGCTGGACAGTTCATTCATCACGTCATGGCCAAGCTGGCCGCCAACGCCTGTTACGAAAAATTTCATGCTTTAACCTCCTCGCGGTTTCCATACATTTTTTCGTAGTAATTCTGGTACTCACCGGAGATGATGGTTTCCCACCATTCCTTGTTGTCAAGGTACCATTTGATGGTCTTTTTGATTCCGTCTGCAAATTTTGTCTCCGGAAGCCAGCCAAGTTCGTTATGGATCTTGGTCGGGTCGATGGCATAACGCATGTCGTGGCCTTTACGGTCAGCTACGTGTGTGATCAGGCTTTCCGGTTTTCCAAGTTCCTTGCAGATCAGTTTTACGATGTCGATGTTCTTCATCTCATTGTGTCCGCCTACGTTGTAAACCTCACCTACACGTCCTTTGTGGATGATCAGATCGATGGCACGGCAGTGATCCTCAACATAGAGCCAGTCACGGACATTTTCACCTTTTCCGTAAACTGGAAGTGGTTTGTCGTTCAGAGCGTTGGCGATCATCAGCGGGATCAGTTTTTCCGGGAAGTGATATGGGCCGTAGTTGTTAGAGCAGCGGCTGATGGTCACTGGCAGGCCGTAAGTTCTGTGATATGCCAGAACAAGAAGGTCTGCGCCTGCTTTGGAAGAGCTGTAAGGGCTGCTTGTGTGGATCGGAGTTTCCTCTGTGAAGAAAAGGTCCGGTCTGTCAAGCGGAAGATCTCCGTAAACCTCATCTGTGGAAACCTGATGATAGCGCTGAATTCCGTATTTACGGCAGGCATCCATAAGGACTGCAGTACCTTTGATGTTGGTGTCAAGGAATACTTCCGGGTTCTCGATGGAACGATCTACGTGGCTCTCCGCTGCGAAGTTTACCACGATGTCCGGATGCTCTTCCTCGAAAAGCTTGTAAACAGCGTCACGGTCTGTGATGCTCTCCTTTACAAAGCGGAAGTTCGGTTTGTCCATAACCGGTGCAAGAGTGGAAAGGTTTCCTGCGTAAGTCAGGCAGTCCAGGCATACGATACGATAGTCCGGATGAGCCTCCATCATATGAAAAATAAAGTTGCTTCCGATAAATCCGGCACCGCCGGTAACAATGATTGTCATAAAAAATCTCCTTTATAATATGAATGATTGATCTTATGCGGATTCCGTCGGAACGGAGCTCGCCGGTAAATACAGTGTTAAAAAACAGATCGGCTCAGTGAAGAGCGTCCAGATATTTTCCGTCCAGAACATCCTTGAGATACTGACCGTACTGGTTTTTCTTAAGGATTTCGTAAACCTTGAGCACGTCCTCCTTTGTGATCCAGCCGTTTAAGTAAGCAATCTCCTCAAGGCATGCGATCTTGCGGTGCTGATGCTGCTCCATGGTCTTTACGAAGTTGGTTGCCTCTACAAGGCTTTCGTGTGTACCGGTATCCAGCCATGTGAAGCCCTGGCCCAGAAGCTCGACGTTCAGCTGTCCCTTCTCAAGATAGATACGGTTCAGGTCTGTGATCTCAAGCTCGCCTCTTGCGCTTGGCTTCAGGTTCTTTGCGTACTCTACAACCTTGTTGTCGTAGAAGTAGAGACCGGTGACACAGTAGTTGCTCTTTGGCTTTTCCGGTTTCTCTTCAATGGAAACTGCTTTTCCGTTCTGGTCGAATTCTACGATACCGAAACGCTCCGGATCATCCACATAGTATCCGAAAACAGTGGCTCCTTTGCCTGTTTCTGCGTTGTTTACAGCAGCTTTCAGGCGCTTTTTGAGGCCATGTCCTGCGAAAATATTGTCACCAAGGACCATACATACAGTGTCGTTGCCGATGAATTCCTCACCAATAATGAATGCCTGGGCAAGTCCGTCCGGGCTTGGCTGTACAGCATAGGTGAGGTTGACACCAAACTGATGGCCGTCACCGAGAAGCTCCTCAAATCTCGGGGTATCCTGCGGTGTGGAGATGATCAGGATATCACGGATGCCTGCATTCATAAGAACAGACATAGGATAGTAGATCATCGGTTTGTCAAAGATCGGCAGAAGTTGTTTGGAGGTCACCATGGTAAGCGGGTAAAGACGTGTTCCGGAGCCTCCGGCTAAAATAATTCCTTTCATATGTTTTCTCCTTTGCGTGATGATGTGCAGCATAAGTCGTGCCTGCACATAACTTTGTTACTGTAACTGTATTATAAAAGGTGACGTAAGGTTATCTTCAAGCGCTTTTTTCATATTTTTTATTTTTGGCTATTTTTCACAAATAAATACGCCGGCGTCCTTGGTAATGCGGAAGCCTTTGGCAGTTTTTCTAGCAGTGTAGGCCCGGAATTCCTTGTAACGGTCCAGGATATACTGATTCTGGTTGCCGTGGCAGGAGAGAACGTAGGAGATCAGCGGCTCCGCATCCTGGACCAGAAGGCAGTCTTCATAAGAAAGCCAATGAGCCTTTGGGAAAAAAGGCTCCAGGATACTTTGACCGTTTTCACGTCCGAACCGTTCATAAAGCCGGTCTGCGGAAAGCACTATCCGTTCATCAAAATCCTGCACCAGCTGGCTGACCTCCTGCATATGTGCCTTTCCGTAAGCACTGCAGAGAAATCTTCCGCCGGGAGCGAGGACACGGCGAACTTCTTTCAGGACGGAGGGAATATCATCGCAGTAAAAAAGCACGTGATTGGCGATCACCAGATCAAAGCTTTCGTCCTTGCAGGGGATTTTTCTGCAGTCAAAGGCCCGGAACGCAAACCGGGTATCCGAGGAACCGATGGCTCGTCTGGCATCGCGGAGCATACCGTTGGAAATATCGGAAAGTGTGATGGAGATATCCTCCGGCAGAAGGGAAAGGTTGTCGGTCCATAACGTTCCGTCCCCGCAGCCCAGCTCCAGAATACGAAGACCGGGCGAGATCCGGCATTGCTCAAAGATCCAGGGAAACCATCCCTGTTTGTTCTGGGAGTACAGACTGTGGAGATTGATCCTGGAGGAAATGTTGGTGGCATTCTGATACTGATTCTTGAGGCTTTTTTCCATGCCGGTCAGGTGGATCAGGTTCAGCATCTGGCTCCAGTCAATGGTGTGCTGTTCATTTATCACCTGTGCGGTATCCTGGATCGCTTTTTCCACCAGCTGCATTTGTTCGATCCGGTCATGGACCAGACGAAGCTGGATATTCAGAGAATTCAGCATGAAATGATAATCGGAATCACCGATGGTCATTTCACGGATGTCATCCAGGGAAAAGCCCAGATATTTCAGAAGGAGGATCTGCTGAAGCCTTGCAAAATCCTCGTCTGTATAAAAACGTGCGCCGGATTCGGTGACGAGAGAGGGTTTCAGGATATCCTGTTTATCATAATAGCGGACAGTACGCAGAGTTACATGTGCCATGCGTGCAAATTCGCCGGAGGAATAGTAGCCGTCTTTTTTCATAAAAAATAGATTCCTTTCTGAGGAAATAATAAACATCCTGCAATAGAAGTCATAAAAGAATTATAATTCAGATTCGGAAGCCGTACAAGAGAAAAACAATATTGACAAAATTCTGCTGGTTTGTTAGTATATCGTTTCGAAAAAAAGGAACCCCGGAATCATATTTCCGGGATAAGCGTTCGATATAAAAAGGAGTAATTTTTATGCGAAACCGTACTCTGGATATGGTAAAGGCGATCTGTGCTTATGCAGTTGTGCTTCTTCACGTCCATTTTCCGGGAAATGCCGGGATCATAGCCAATGTACTTGCCAGATTTGCAGTACCTGTGTTTTTTATGGTTTCCGGATATTTCTGCTTCCGTGGTGACGATACGGAATTTGTAAGAACCGGGAAAAAAGTCCGGCATGTTCTTAAACTGATGCTTGTGGCATTTCCGGTCTGCTGTCTGTGGGAGCTGATCCAGAACCACATCGACGGAGCAAGCCAGAAGGAATGGCTGGAAGCCCTGGTTTCGGGGGAACATATTCGCCAGTTTCTTCTATATAATAACAGCTCTCAGGTGAAATGGCATCTGTGGTTTCTCCCGGCACTGCTCTATTGTTATCTTCTTTTTGCCCTGGCAGCAAGATTCCGGATTTGTAAGCAGGCATATGTTCTGATACCGGTGCTTCTTCTGATCCATTTCGGAATGGAGGAATTTTCGACCTTCCTGTTCCCGGAAAAGCATTTCCGTGTTATGCAGTTTCGAAACTATCTGTTTACCGGATTTCCGTTTTTTATGTTGGGACATCTGATACACAGACATCAGGAAAAGCTGGAAGCCTGGTTTGCCGGAAAAAAAGTGTTTCTTTTGTATGGCATGGCAGCTGGCGGCGGGATCGCAAGTCTGCTGGAATACCGGTATTTTGGCAAACTGGAATTGTTTCTGGGTTCAGTATTTATGGCTGTTGGCCTTTTTCTCATTGCGATCATGGGAAAAAATCGGAAAGTGCCCGAGCTTCCGGTAGCCATCGGTCAGAAATATGCATTTTTTATTTATCTGTTCCATCTCTGTGTGGCGGATATCCTGAAGGATGTGGCTGTGGCAGTTGGAATTGAGAAAAATCTTTTATATCTGTGGATGAGACCGGTGATGGTCTGTGTTTTTGTGACTGCTGTGGCGGTAATGTATGGATATGGAATGAGGATCTGCCGGAAATAGAGGAGTTTATGGTATTTTCATATTTATGCGCTGTGATTTTGTACTAAAATATGCTAAAATATCCTTTATTGATAAGTCACAGCACTCCCCCGGAGGATGTGGGGAAAGCGACTGGAATATCCTGCTTCAGGGTGAAAAATACTGAGACGTGAAAGAAAAAGGAGATTTTTATGGATTTACAAAACAGAGCGGAGGCCGGCGGTGACGGACACGATGAGAGTGTACTGAATCCGGAGATGCCCAACGAAACAGATCTGACGAAGAAGGAACGCCGCCGGATCGAAAAAGAGAAACTGAAGGGAATGGGAACAGGTAAGAAGATTCAGTATATCTGGATGTATTATAAGATACATATGCTGTGCGTGCTTCTTGCCATTGGCGGAGTCTGTCTGGGAGTGAATATTTATCGTCACGCACAGATGAAGACGGTGCTTTCCATTGCAGTGGTGAATGCAGGGGATTTTGACGCTGAGAAGGTGGAAGAGGATGCCCTGAAGACACTGGGAACAGAGGATAAATATGCAGAAGTCAGTGTGGCACAGAATCTGATGACGGACGAGACAGGAGAGGATTTCGATTATTATGCCAGGATCGCATATGTGACGGAAATCCAGAGTGCTACCGTTGATGTCCTGATCATGCCGAAGGAACTCTATGAACATGAGAAGGACAGCGGAATGTATGCAGATCTCAGGGAAACGTTTGGAGATGAGGTATTTGAGTCTTTGGGCGCTGTGGATGATCAGCATCTGGAGCTTGACGGCAGCAGTAGTATTGCTCAGGAATTTGGCCTGAGATATGATCCGGTGTGCATCTGCCTTCCGGGTAATGTGAAGAATAAAGATAATGCATTGAAATGGATCCAGTCTGTTCTGAAATGATGAATCCATATGTCTGGCTGAGTACAGAGATAAATAAGGCCTCCGGTTCGTAATACAGGAACCGGAGGCCTTATTATATATGAATATTACAGTGTATCGTTACGTTTGATGTAGCCGGGCTCATCTGCAGGACGGATGATCTCCTTGGCATGTGTGATCTTGGCATGCTTGTCTACGACCAGATTTTCGATATGGACATTTTCACCGATGGTGCAGTCTGCAAGAACTACACAGTTCTTGATAACAGCGCCCTTTTTGATGGTACAGCCACGTCCGACAATAGAATTCTCTACAGTTCCCTCGATCATGGAGCCGTTGGAGATAACGGAGTTGGAAACATTAGCTGTGTCAAAATAATGGGTCGGGCAGGAGTTATTGGTGCGTGTATAGATCGGCCAGTTATCATGGAAAAGATCTGTTGCAGTTTTGTAGTCGATCAGATCCATATTTGCATCGTGATAGCTCTTGAAATCAGTGATCGATGCAAAATATCCGCGATGAGATATACCACGCACATCCAGCTCACCGTCTCTGCAGCCGGCATTGATCACGTCTGCAAGGGTATAAAGAGAGGAAATCTCTTTTGCCTTATGGATGAGGCTGATGAAAAGCTCCTTGCTCATTACGTAGGTATCCATGAAAATGTTGCGGTTCTTTGCATTGCCGTGGTTGTGCTCAATGGAGAGAACACCCTTCTGACGGTTCAGGTTCAGGATGTGGCAGTTCAGATAGTTCTCCTTGGCATTATCAACGGAATGATAAAGCATGGTCACATCTGCACCGGATTCGATATGGGCATCGATCAGCTTGGAATAGTCGGTGGTGTAGATCATGTAATTCGGAGCGATAACAACATACGGATAATGAACTGCTTCGATGCACTCCAGATTGGAGTAGTAGTTGTCGATATCGGTGTTATAGATATCGTTGACTCCGAAATGCTCTGAAAAGAGGAGTTGGAGATTACCGCTCTTGGAGTTGATGTTATAGTGACGTCCGGTTCCGAGATGTTCTACAAGAGAACGGGGTTTGTTCTTTACATAGACCTGAATGTACTCAATTCCGCTGTTGGTCATATTTGAGATCGGGAAGTCGATGACACGATATCTTCCGAGAAATGAAAAGGCGCCGATCGCACGGTAGTCCTGAAGCCCCTCCACATGGATATTTCTTTCTGAGGAATTCACGATTCCAAATGCTTTAAACATATTACTCAGCCCCCTTTACACGTTTTGATACAAGTTCGATGTGCTCACTGTCCTTGGAACCGACACGAGCATTGGTACCGATCACGACTCCGTCTGCAACGAGAGCACGCTGGACAACGGCACCTGCTTCAACAACAACACCCGGCATCAGGACACTGTCGATGATCTTGGCACCAGGACCGACCTTGACACCTGTGAAAAGTACGGAGTTGGTGATCTCACCTTCTACAACACAGCCCTGAGTGATGAAAGCAGTGTTGATCACAGCTGTATCACAGATATACTGTGGAAGAGAGGTAGCATCCTCAGTGTAGATTTTCCAGGTAGGATCGTTAAGATCCAGTTCACTGTTTGGACTGAGAAGATCCATGTTTGCCTCCCAGAGAGAATCGATGGTTCCTACATCCTTCCAGTAGCCTTTGAACTTGTAGGCGTAGAGTGCCTTGTCCTGTGCAAGGAGTGTAGGGATGATGTCTTTACCGAAATCGTGATTGGAATCAGGATTCTTGATATCAGCCAGCAGGAGCTTGCGCAGAAGCTTCCAGTTGAATATGTAGATACCCATGGAGGCAAGATTGCTCTTCGGGTGTTCCGGTTTCTCCTCAAATTCCACGATGCGGTCATCTTCACCGGTGTTCATGATACCGAAACGGCTGGCTTCCTTCATGGGAACCTCGATAACTGCAATAGTCGCATCTGCCTTATGCTGGATATGGTCATCAAGCATCTTTGCATAATTCATCTTATAGATGTGGTCACCGGAAAGGATCAGAAGGTATTCCGGGTTCTGTGAGTCGATGAAATCAATATTCTGAGAGATCGCATCAGCTGTTCCACGGTATACATCCAGACCGGCATCAGCCTTCTCACGTGGAGGAAGTACATAAACTCCGCTGTCCTTGGCATCAAGGCCCCAGCGGCCACCGGCTGCTACATAGCTGTTCAGTAAAACTGATTCATACTGTGTCAGTACACCTACGACATCAATGCCGCTGTTGGCACAGTTACTGAGCGGAAAATCCACGATGCGATACTTACCACCATAACCAACGGCTGGCTTGGCAACTTTATTCGTCAACTCGTGAAGACGACTTCCTCTTCCGCCGGCCAGAATCATTGCTAACATACTGTTTTGTTTCATGGCGAATCCTCACTTTCATTTCTTGTTTATTGTCAGAAGTGTTTTAACTTAAAAACAATAAACTTTGTTCATATTATACACCTTTTGGGATTGAAAATCCAGTTTTTTGTGCAAAAAAACGTTATTTTTGTGTTAAAATTTTGTGCGAATTTGAAAAAATTGACAGGTAATTTGTCGGAATAGAAAGAAACGGTCAAAGCCGGTCCTGAAATTCAGATAAAATGGTGAAAAAACATCCAGAATCCGGATTTGCTTGCGTAAGAAGAGGAAAAAGTGTATTCTGAAAAAAAGATTTTATTCGGACAAAAGTATCCGGCGAAGAACTATTTGGGAATAACAGAGGGAGAAAATAAGATGAAAGATGAAAAAATTTCCAACTATGTAAAGCTATGTGAAGACTGGGCAGATAAATTCATGAAAATGGATCAGGAAAATTTAAGAAAAAGAGTTCCGGAACTGAAGGAAGAAAATGGATTTCTTACCCTGATCCATTTCGGACGAAAATACGGGATCAGCCTGAATGATGGAAGCATCTGCAGTATGGATGGCCAGCAGGAGCCGGATACAACAGAAATGCTGAATATTTATACACTCCTCGGATATGCCAAAGAAGGAGCGTTTTTTATGAATAAATGGGTACCTTTTGCAGATCTTCGCAATGCAAGACCTTTTGCACCGGCATATAAGATCGGTGAGACCGATGTGTTTGGAGCTACGTTTTCCGGACATGAAAAAGAACTTCGGGAAGCATTCTGCAAACTTGGAGGAAAAGAACTCCCACAGGGAGATGTGGGCTATGAAATCAGAGCCTTTGAATGTATGCCAATGAGATTTTTTTTCTGGGAGAGAGATGAGGAGTTTGAAGCCCAGGGAAATATTCTTTTTGATTACAGCGCCACAGATTTTAATCATGTGGAAAGTGCGGTATCCATTGCAGATGCAGGGATCAGGCGTCTGGCGGAGCTGGCAGACTTACCAGTCAGAGGAAAGTCTTTTCGGATGAAATAAATACAGGATTGACGAAACGGAATGGATGTGGTAATGTATGTCTGAAATAGTTAGTCAAAACTAACATAAAGAAAGGTAGACATGCCATATGGGAAAATATCTGAAATCAGTGGGGAAAAACAGTCTTGATTTTCTGAAATATGTAGGCCCGGGGCTGCTTGTAACGGTGGGATTTATTGATCCGGGAAACTGGGCATCCAATATAGCTGCAGGTTCCGGCTATGGATACAGTCTTCTGTGGATGGTGACATTGTCTACGGTTATGCTGATTATTCTGCAGCATAATGCGGCTCATCTGGGAATTGTTACGGGCCTTTGTATTTCGGAAGCCGCCAGCCGCTATATGAATAAAACAGTAAAAAATATAGTACTCTGGACAGCGGTGGCAGCAGCGGTTGCGACAGCCATGGCAGAAATCCTGGGAGGTGCCATAGCTCTTGAGATGCTGTTTCATATTCCTGTCCGGGTGGGAAGTATGGTGATACTGCTGGCAGTACTGGTATGCCAGTTTACAAATGCCTATAAAAAAATTGAAAAACTGATTATATTGTTTGTTTCTCTGATTGGTTTTTCTTTTCTGGTTGAGATTGGTATATCAGATATTGACTGGCCGGCGGCAGTGTCAGGATGGGTGAAACCATATTTCCCGGAAAATTCCATGCCTGTGATTATGAGTGTCCTGGGAGCAGTTGTAATGCCGCACAATCTTTTCCTTCATTCCGAAGTAATTCAGAGCAGGCAGTGGAATCTGGAAGAGGAAGAGGTGATTCAGAAACAGCTGAAATATGAGTTTAAGGATACGCTTTTTTCCATGATTATTGGCTGGGCGATCAACAGTGCAATGATTCTGATGGCAGCGGCGACTTTTTACAGAAAAGGGGAAGGCGCAGTTAATGATCTGTCTGTGGCGGGAAATATGCTGACTCCGCTTCTGGGCAAAGGAGCCTCTGTGATTTTTGCCCTGGCACTTCTTCTGGCAGGTCTTTCTTCCAGTATTACAGCCGGAATGGCAGGCGGGACTATTTTTTCGGGAATTTTTAATAAACCATATGATATCAGTACAAAAGAAACCAGACAGGGTGTACTGATAACAATGGTTCCCGCTGCGCTGCTGATTCTTCTGGTCCGTTCACCTTTTGATGGACTGATCTATTCGCAGATGCTCCTGGGAATGCAGCTGCCCATCACTGTTTTTACACAGATATATCTTACATCGTCCACCAGAGTTATGGGAAAATATGCCAACAGTACCAGATTAAAGGTAACCTTATGGACGATTGCGGGAATTGTAACACTTTTAAATGCAGGATTGCTGGTTACATCTATATAAGCTGAGCAGACAGCGAAGCAGATTGCGAAAATCTGCTGGAATCATATGAAAAATATGGGAAAAACGGAGAACTATATGAAAAAATGTTTGCTATTGTTGTAAAAAGAGTATATTATTATTGCATAACTATGAAATTTTGGCGACCATTTTGATCTATCTGTGAGGTGTCACGACAGAAGTCTCTGTCAATTTCCCAGAAACATTTTTTTGTCAGTATGGACAGGAGAGAACCGGAAGCAGAAAAGTACAAGGGTCCTGGAGGTGTAAAAAAGTGGGCAAGAATGCGTCGGGAATGTATGTAATAGATGCAGATTATAATATAGTCAGCTATAACCATGCGGCAGAAATTATATACCCGGAGCTGAAAAAGGGAGAAAAGTGTTATCGATGTCTGATGCATGAAGAGAATCCATGTGCGGAATGCCCGGTTGTTAACGGTATTGAAGGTCCGAAGAACTATCTGGAAACGAAGCAAAAGGTTCTGAGATCCATTGATGCAGTGGAAATTCAGCTGGAGTCCGGAGAACTGGGACATGCGATGATATTTTCGGCGGCAGAAGCAACAGAAGAAACATACAGAGGAATTACCAATAATGGAGAGAATCCTCTGCTGCTGGGAATCATCAATGTGCTGGGCAAGGACTACAGCAATATTTATTCTGTAAACTGTGCCACACATGAAATACAGGTATTCCGTTTTCATAATCCTGTACTTGGTGGAGTAAGTGAAAGCCTGATCCGTGAGGAACCTTACGAAAAAGTAGTGGACATTTACATAGAAGATAATGTTGCGTCTGAGGATAAGACCAGAATGAGGCAGATGCTGGATTTTGACAAAATCTGTCAGCGTCTGAAAAAGGTTTCCCAGTTTATGATCCACTATAGGGTGAGAAGGGACGGAATTACACATTATTACTATGTAAAATGTGCAAGAATTGGGAAGGCAGATGATTTTGAGGCGATTGTTCTGGCTTTTGCCAATGAAGATATGGATATTCAACACAGTGAAATGGAATCAATTCTGGAACCAGGCGGACCATCGTCCAGAAGAAAGCTTCTTATAATAGAAGATAATGAACTGAACCGGAAACTTCTGGCAGAGCTCCTGGAAGACAGTTATGAAGTTATGACTGCGGTTAACGGAGAAGAGGGACTGAAGCTGCTGGGAGAAAATTACCGTGATATTTCTGCAATTCTTCTGGATGTGAGTATGCCAATCTGTGACGGATTTCAGTTTCTGGACAGAATCCGGGATGATGTAATGCTTTCTTCTGTTCCGGTAATTGTAATAACAGGAAGTAACCGCCCGGAAGATGAGGTTCGCTGTCTGGAACTGGGTGCCGTTGACTTTATCCGGAAGCCTTACAATGTCCGGATTGTGAAGGGAAAGATCAACAGTGTAATCAAGCTTCGGGAATCTGCGATTGTTTTGTCTGCACTGGAATACGATGAGCTGACGGGACTTTATATCCGCCAGGCATTTTTTCATCATGCAAAGACACTGATGCGTGTCAAAAATGACCAGAAGTTTCATGTGGTTGTGGCAGATGTCAAAAATTTCAAGTGGATTAATGGTACCTACGGAGAAAAAACAGGAGATCAGGTTCTGGCATATCTCGGAGATGCATACAAAAAACAGGTTCACAGTGGAATGGTAGCCAGATATGGTGGAGATCAGTTTGTAGCTATTGTATATGGAGATCTGAACCTTGCAGAAGAAAAGGTGGAAGCTGCTATTCACAGGATTGCAGAGAGGGCTCCCATTTCAAATCTGGCTGTGAATTATGGTATTTATGAAAATGTGGATAAGACATTACCGCTGACTTTGATCTGTGACAGGGCATTTCTTGCCATGAAGAGTATACAGAATGACTATGAGCATTCGTTTGCTTTTTATGATGAGGAGATGGGGCGGAAACATATCCGTGACAGGATGATGGAAAATGAGTTTGATGAAGCTATCCGCAATGAAGAATTTGTGGTTTATCTCCAGCCTAAATATAATGTAGTAACAGAAGAAATCGCAGGTGCGGAAGCACTTGTACGATGGAAGAAAAAAGATGGCTCTATGGTATCTCCAGGTGAATTTATTCCACTTTATGAGAAGGATGGATTGATTGTACGCCTGGATGAATATGTGTTTAATAAAGTATGTGAGATTCAGAAAACACTTATGAGGTCAGGGAAAAAGCTGATCCCTATTTCGGTGAATCTTTCCAGGGCAAGTATCCACTACGAAAATATGATTTTGCGTTATGTACATATTGTAGAGGAGAATGGTATTCCATTTTTCGCAGTGCCTATTGAACTTACAGAGACAGCAGATCTTTATAATGTGCAGATTAAGGAGCTTACAGAGAAGATGGTAAATGCCGGATTTGAACTTCATATGGATGATTTTGGATCCGGATATTCTTCCATGACAAGTTTAAACCAGCTGCCCTTTGATACGCTGAAACTGGACAAGAGCCTGATTGATTACATAGAAAATCCGAGAGGAAAAGAAGTGATCCGCCATACCATAGCCCTGGCACACAGTCTGGGAATGCAGGTACTTGCAGAAGGGGTGGAAACGGCCAGTCAGGTAAAAATTCTCCGGGAACTGGACTGTGATGAAATTCAGGGATTTTATTATTCCAGACCGGTACCGTGGGAAGAATTCTGCACAGATTTTATGGGAAAATAAAACAGAATTACAACACGCTGACAGTATTTAACTGGCAGCGTGTTTTTTGTTTTAAGAATTTGTAAGTTGCCATTTTATCGCTTTTGTATATATTTTTCCAAAAGATTAAGCACTGCATACAGTCCCATGGCAATAATACACAGGATCATAATGGACATAAGAACCCAGGTGAGTTTAAAAGTCTGGCTTCCATAGATGATAAGATATCCGAGACCTTTTCTGGCACCGATGAACTCGCCGATGATAACACCCACCAGACAGAGACCAATGTTTACTTTCATAACACTGATGATCAGAGGAAGGGAAGCTGGCAGAATGATTTTTGTCAGTTTTTCTTTTTTGTGGCCTCCCAGAGTTTCAATCAGTTTTAGTTTTTCCGGATCTGCCTGGCAGAAACCGGAGTACAGATTAATAACAGAACCAAAGATAGCCACGGACATGCCGGCAACTACAATGGTTCGCTCATTGGCACCCAGCCATACAATCAGAAGAGGTGCAAGGGCAGATTTCGGGAGACTGTTCAGTACCACAAGGTAAGGCTCCAGGATTCTGGAAGTCTTTGGAGAACACCAGAGAAGAATGGCAGTTCCCACGCCCAGGATTACAACAAAAAAGAAACTGACAAGAGTTTCTGTCAGAGTAACTCCAATATGGGAAAACAGAGACTGATCCCTGCACATGGAAAGAAAGGTTTTTCCGATGAGGGAAGGGCTGCTGAAAATAAAGGAATCAATCCATCCGCATCTGGTAGACATTTCCCAGAGTCCCATAAACAGGACAAAGAGAAGAATTCGTGCTGTGAAGATCAGACGTTTTTCTTTTTTATACTGTAAAAGATATTGTTTCTGATGTCTGGAAATTTCAGGCATTTTCGTTGAGCTCCTTCCATATGAGATTAAAATATTTTTTAAAATCCGGAGCATTTCGGGAAGAAAGCGGAGTACGGTTATTGATATTCAGATGGATGTCAACAATTTTCTGTACAGTGGCAGGGCGGGGAGAAAGAATCAGTACCCGGTCTGCCATGCTGATGGCCTCGGAGATATCGTGAGTAACCAGAATTGCAGGTTTGCCGGAATTTCGGAGAATTTTTCCAATGTCATCACTGACATTTAAGCGGGTCTGATAATCCAGCGCGGAAAATGGTTCGTCCAGAAGCAGAAGTTCCGGTTTCAACACAAGGGTCCGGATCAGGGCGGCACGTTGCCGCATACCGCCGGAAAGCTGAGAGGGCCTGGCATCCCGGAAACGGTCAAGACCATATATCCGGAGAAGTTCTTCGGCATGAGAAAGTTTTTCGGGAGTGAGTTCTTTACGGATTTCAAGGCCAAGGAGAATATTTTTGTAAATACTGCGCCACTCCAGAAGATGATCTTTCTGAAGCATGTATCCTACAGCGGTACTGCCGGCAGATACCGGCTTTTCATCCAGAGTAATGGAACCACATTCCGGGGCGAGAAGGCCGGCGATCAGATTGAGAAGTGTAGATTTGCCGCAGCCGGAGGGTCCTACAATGGACAGAAATTCGCCGGGCATCAGGTCAAAGGATATATGAGAAAGGGCAGGTGTCTCACCGGACAATGTGTGATAGGAAAGACACACATCCCGTACTTTCAGGATGGGATTCATGGATATTGCCTCCTTTTTGTAGATAATGGTATAATATTATCATATGTCTGAAACAGGAGAAGGCGCATGGCAGAAAAGGAGACGCCGGTGCCTGCCGCCAAACAGTCAGAGAGAAAGGAATTACAAACATTGAATAAAAGAAACTACCAGAAAGAGCTTGATAAACTGATCGAAAACATTCAGAAAGAGGGAAAAACGCCCAGACTTTTTCTTCACGCCTGCTGTGCACCCTGCAGCAGTTATGTGATGGAATATCTGTCGCAGTATTTTGAGATCACCATATTTTTTTATAATCCCAATATTGCACCGGAGGAGGAATATGCACACCGCGTGGCTGAGATTCGGCGTCTTATCGGGGAGATGGAGTTTGTCCATCCGGTAACTCTGGTGGAGGGACGGTATGACCCGAAGGAATTTTATGAGATGGCAAAAGGACTGGAGGATGTTCCGGAAGGAGGAGAGCGGTGCTTTAAGTGTTACCGTCTGCGGATGGAAGAGGCAGCGAAACTGGCGAAGGAGGGCGGATATGATTATTTCACCACAACCTTAAGCATCAGCCCGCTGAAAAATGCACAGAAGATCAATGAGATCGGTGAGGAGCTGGCAGAAATCTATAAAGTGCCACATCTGACTTCGGATTTCAAGAAAAAGAATGGCTACAAGCGTTCCATTGAGCTGTCCCACGAGCACGATCTGTACCGACAGAATTACTGCGGCTGTGTTTTTTCAAAAAGAGAAGCACAGGAAAGAGACAGAAAAAGAGTCCTGGAAAATTCCGGGGATTAAGAAGAAACAATACAGTTTCGTAAAAAGAAACAGGACGGGAAAAAATATCTCCCGTCCTGTATTTAGCATTATGCAAAATCATCAGGGTTATCACATGCTTCCTCATAGACTGCAGCATGGGCATGGGCCATATCCTGATAATAGTTACTGATTGCTTCAAACCAGTTACATATATCATCATTATGCATCAATTCAAGCAGCAGGTACATGAAATTGCAGACAATATAGGAAATCTGGTGGCGTTTGGACGGGGAGAGGCCGTTTACAAAATCATCAACCCGGTCACGGATATCATCTAAAGCATGCATGGATCTTTCCAGATCTGCAAGTAATTTCTTGTACAGAGTTTCATTGAAGTTTGTAAAATCAACATGAAAAACAGTACCTGTGCATAATTTTGAAGAGAAAACATTTTTGTTTTCATCATATACTCTTGCATCTAAAGAATGGTTTTTGTCATATTCGACAATCTTTTTCAGATTTTCGTATAATACGGGTACAAATTTTTGATCTTCCAGCATAGCCAGATAAATATATGGCATATCAGACAACCACCAGTGAAACAGTTTATCTGATATTATGCGATAATTCGGATCCTTCCATATATGAGGACATCCTCGCTTGATATTTTCGGAAATCATGACTTCCGTTGTACCGTCAAACTTAAACACATCTGAAAACAGGGCTTTTAAAATATATGTTACAGCAGCTTCTGAATTTATCATATTTTCATGTGCTGCATCTGAAAGAATACTCATATTAAATACCTCCGGTTTATCCATTTTATCCGTGGGGTTATTATATCAAAAAAATGCTCAGTATAAAATACTTATGGTATGTATAAGTATGAAAAACTTTGCATTTCCATAAAAATATGATACACTAACACAGAAAAGTGCAGACGTCCGGGAGGCGGATCTCATGTCCGCCCGGAGAAGACAGTTCTGCCGCAAAAAAGAAAAGTGAGGAAGAATATTATGGCACAGTTATGGGGAGGCCGTTTTACAAAAGAAACGGACAAGCTGGTTTACAATTTTAACGCATCGATTTCTTTTGACCAGAAGTTTTATAAACAGGATATCTGCGGAAGCAAGGCACATGTTGCCATGCTTGCAAAACAGGGAATCCTGACAGAGGAAGAAAAAGATCAGATCACAGAAGGGCTGGATGGAATCCTTAAAGATGTGGAAGAGGGCAAACTTGAGATCACATCCGAGTACGAGGATATCCACAGTTTCGTGGAGGCAAACCTGATCGACCGTATCGGAGACGCCGGAAAGAAACTCCACACAGGAAGAAGCCGTAATGACCAGGTGGCTCTGGATATGAAACTGTATGTCCGCGACGAGATCGATGAGACAGACAAAGAGCTGAAAGACCTTCTTCTTGCCCTGCAGAAGATCATGGAAGAGAATGTACACACCTACATGCCGGGATTTACCCATCTCCAGAAGGCACAGCCGGTAACTCTGGCTCACCATGTAGGCGCATATTTTGAGATGTTTAGGAGAGACCGTGACAGACTCTTTGATATCCGTAAGAGAATGAACACCTGTCCTCTTGGAGCCGGAGCACTGGCAGGAACCACTTATCCGCTGGATCGTGCTTATACCGCAGAGCTTCTTGGATTTGATGCTCCTACCAGAAACAGCATGGATTCCGTGTCTGACAGAGATTATGTGATCGAGCTCTTAAGCGCATTTTCTACCATTATGATGCACCTGAGCCGTTTTTCCGAGGAGATCATCCTGTGGAACTCCAACGAGTACCGTTTCGTTGAAATTGACGACGCATACAGCACAGGCAGCAGCATCATGCCGCAGAAAAAGAACCCGGATATCGCAGAGCTTGTCCGCGGAAAAACAGGCCGTGTCTATGGTGCACTGACATCTATCCTTACAACTATGAAGGGAATTCCCCTTGCATATAACAAAGACATGCAGGAAGATAAAGAGCTTACGTTCGATGCCATTGATACTGTAAAGGGATGTATCGCCCTGTTTACAGGTATGGTTTCCACCATGCAGTTCAATAAGGCAAATATGGAGGCAAGCGCAAAGAGAGGATTTACAAACGCAACAGATGCCGCAGATTATCTGGTAAACCATGGCGTACCGTTCCGTGATGCCCACGGTATCGTAGGAAGACTGGTTCTTCTCTGCCTGGATAAAGGAATCTCCCTGGATGAGCTTCCACTTTCCGAGTACAAAGAGATCAGCCCTGTTTTTGAGGAGGATATCTACGAGGCGATCAGTATGAAGACCTGTGTGGAGAAACGAGTAACTCTTGGTGCACCGGGACCATCTGTTATGGAGCAGGTGATCGCTCAGAATAAGGAATATCTTGAAAAAAATTAAGATAATGCTTGCATTTTCCGAAAAATTGGTATAGTATTTACAGAAAAGACAAATGTGTGCCATAGAGGGACACAAGATGAGGAGAGTTTTATTATGAGTGAAAAACTTAAAGTCGGCATTTTAGGTGCAACTGGAATGGTTGGTCAGAGATTCATTTCTCTTCTGGAGAATCACCCGTGGTTTGAGGTGGTTACTGTAGCAGCAAGCCCGAGAAGCGCAGGCAAGACCTACGAGGAGGCTGTAGGCGGCAGATGGAAAATGGATACTCCGATGCCGGAGGCAGTAAAGAAACTGGTCGTTATGGATATCCACGAGGTAGAGAAAGTTGCAGCTACTGTTGACTTTGTATTCTCCGCAGTTGATATGACGAAAGAAGAGATCAAGGCAATCGAGGAAGAGTATGCCAAGACAGAGACACCGGTTGTTTCCAACAACAGTGCACACCGCTGGACACCGGATGTTCCGATGGTAGTTCCGGAAATCAACCCGGAGCACTTCGATGTGATCGAGTTCCAGAAGAAACGTCTCGGAACAAAACGCGGATTCGTAGCTGTTAAGCCGAACTGCTCTATCCAGAGCTATGCTCCGGTACTTACCGCATGGAAAGAGTTTGAGCCATACGAAGTAGTAGCTACTACATATCAGGCTATTTCCGGAGCAGGAAAAACATTCAAAGACTGGCCGGAGATGGAGCACAACATCATTCCGTACATCGGCGGTGAGGAAGAGAAGAGCGAGAAAGAGCCGTTAAGACTCTGGGGGAAGATCGAGGACGGTGTGATCGTTCCGGCTACCACACCGGTGATCACATGCCAGTGCGTACGTGTTCCGGTTCTCAACGGACATACAGCAGCTGTATTCGTTAAATTCCGCAAGAAACCGACCAAAGAGCAGCTGATCCAGAAACTGGTAGAGTTCAAGGGACTTCCGCAGGAGCTTGAGCTTCCAAGCGCTCCGAAGCAGTTCATCCAGTATCTTGAGGAGGACAACCGTCCGCAGGTACAGATGGATGTAAACTATGAGAACGGAATGGGAGTATCTGTAGGACGTCTTCGTGAGGATACTGTTTACGATTACAAGTTTATCGGACTTTCTCACAACACTGTAAGAGGTGCTGCAGGCGGAGCTGTTCTCTGTGCAGAGACTCTGAAAGCCAAAGGATATATCCAGGCAAAATAATCTGGTAATTCTTCATAGAGATAAAAAATCAGCAGAAACGGGATATCGGGTTTTCCGGTGTCCTGTTTTTGCGTGTGTGGAAGGAACAAAAAGACATGCGTAAAAAAGTGATCACCACAGTTGTCACGTTTTCTACGACCACAGCTGCCATGAAGATGGAAAAAACGGCGAAGGAAGCAGAATTTCCGGGAAGACTGATCCCGATCCCGTCGGAGATCAGCGCCCAGTGCGGGCTGGCCTGGAAATGTGTGGAACAGTCCGAGGAAGAAGCGGAAGTTTTTCTGAAAGAAAAAGAACTGGCCTGGGATGGCATCTATCGTGTTTTAGCATAAAGTGGATATTGTTTGTTGCGTATAACAAACCAGAAATTTTTGGAAATTTTCGCATTTTTATTGTGAAATAAATGGTAAAGTGTTACAATATAACAAGCAGATTTCCGGAAAGCGTGTTACTGTGAACAAAGAAGCAGTAACAAAGTGCCACGCTTGCTAAAAAATATGTGGAGGTGCTATTTATGAACAGGGAGGATGTAGAGAAACTGTCAACCGCTGCGAAAGGTAAGATTAATTTACTGAACAGCAATTTCGGAAAATACTTTATGCGGGCGATCATGGCCGGATTTTTTATTGATGTGGCGATGATCTATAGTAATGTAGTAGGAAATGTATTTTCCAAAACATTCCCGGAATGGGGGAAATTCCTCGGAGCCCTGGTGTTCTCTATTGCGGTTCTTCTGATCGTAATGGTAGGAGGAGAGCTGTTTACCGGTAACAATCTGGTAATGGCATTTGGTGCGTATGACAAGAGCGTATCATGGAAAGACGTGGGCAAGGTCTGGGGAATCAGTTACATCGGCAACTTTGTGGGATGCCTGATCCTGGCTCTGATCTTTGTTGGTGCCGGAGCGTCCGGTACAGCAGATTACTTTGCGGGATTTATAAACGGAAAACTCAGTATTCCGGCAGGACAGATGTTTTTCCGTGCGGTGCTCTGTAATTTCTTTGTCTGTCTTGCAGTTCTCTGCGGCATTAAGCTGAAGAGTGAGTCAGGCAAATTCCTGATGATCACGATCTGTATTTCAGGTTTCGTTGTCAGCGGATTTGAGCACTGTATTGCAAATATGGGTATCTTTACAGTTGCATTCTGTATGGTGCCTGGATTGTCTGTCGGCGCTATGCTTAAGAGCATGGTGATCGTAACATTGGGAAATATAGTTGGCGGAGGCGTGCTTCTGGCATGGCCGCTTAGAAAGATGAGTGCAGATAAATAGTATGGCAAAGGCTTTATACATAGCGGAGAAGCCCAGCGTGGCACAGGAATTTGCGAAGGCTTTGAAGATCAACGGTCAGAGAAAAGACGGATATCTGGAATCAGCAGATTCCGTGGTGACCTGGTGTGTAGGACATCTGGTTACCATGAGTTATCCCGAAAAATATGATATCAAGTATAAAAGGTGGAGTTTTGATACCCTGCCTTTTTTGCCGCGCGAATTTAAATATGAAGTGATCCCCGGAGTCAAAAAGCAGTTTGAGATCGTAAAAGGATTGCTGAACCGGCCGGATGTGGAGACCATTTATGTGTGTACCGACTCCGGACGTGAGGGTGAATATATTTACCGTCTGGTAGCCCAGATGGCAGGAGTGAAGGGAAAAGTCCAGAAACGAGTGTGGATCGATTCCCAGACAGAAGAAGAAATTTTAAGAGGGATCCGGGAAGCAAAAGATATCTCGGAGTATGATAATCTGGCAGCGTCTGCCTATCTCCGCGCAAAGGAAGACTATCTTATGGGAATCAATTTTTCCAGGGTGCTGACCTTGCGTTACGGAAGCAGTGTGACCAATTATCTCCATTCCAAATATCAGGCCATTGCGGTAGGCCGTGTAATGACCTGTGTCCTTGGTATGGTAGTGCGTAGAGAGCGGGAGATCCGTGTCTTTGTGAAGACACCGTTTTACCGAGTCTTAAGCAGCATTGCCCTTGCAGGCGAAAGTTTTGACGGAGAGTGGAGGGCTGTGGAAGGCAGCCGTTATTTCCAGTCCCCGTATCTTTATAAAGAAAATGGTTTCAAGAAAAAAGAACATGCCCAGATGCTGATCGATCAGCTGATGGTGAACCAGCCCCTTTCCTGTACCGTGGAGAAAGTGGAGCGAAAAAAAGAAAACAAGAATCCGCCCCTTCTTTTTAACCTGGCGGAGCTTCAGAACGTCTGCTCCAAGCTCTTTAAGATCAGTCCGGATGAAACACTCCGGATCGTGCAGGAGCTTTATGAGAAGAAACTGGTGACGTATCCGAGAACGGATGCCAGAGTGTTGTCTACAGCAGTTGCCAAGGAGATATATAAGAATATTTCCGGCCTTCGAAATTATCAGCAGGCAGGAGCTGCGGCAGCAGAGGTTCTGGGAATGGAATCCTGGAAAAACATTGCGAAGACCAGGTATGTGAATGACAAGCAGATCACAGACCATTATGCCATTATTCCTACCGGCCAGGGGCTGAATGCACTGGGAAGTGTGTCTCTTACCGCACAGAGAGTGTATGAGACGATCGTGAGGAGGTTTTTATGTATTTTTTATCCTCCGGCTGTTTATCAGAAAGTGAGCCTTGTGACGAAACTGGACGGGGAATCATTCTTTTCCTCTTTTAAAGTTCTGAAAGAAGAAGGCTATCTGAAGATCGCCACGAACTCTTTTGCCCGGAAAAAAGCTTCCGACAGTGAGAAAGGCGGCAACGGGGAAGAGGAAGAAGCTTCCTGTGATACGGTGCTTCTGGAGGCGTTGCAGAAGCTGAAAAAGGGTGATATACTTCCTGTGAACGGTTTAAGTATCAAGGAAGGCGAGACTTCGCCTCCCAAACGATACAATTCCGGTTCCATGATCCTTGCCATGGAAAATGCGGGACAGCTGATCGAAGATGAAGAGCTTCGTGCCCAGATCAAGGGAAGCGGGATCGGCACCAGTGCCACTCGTGCGGAGATCCTGAAGAAACTTTTTAACATCAAATATCTGGCACTGAATAAGAAAACTCAGGTGATCACCCCCACACTTCTGGGGGAGATGATCTTTGATGTGGTAAACTGTTCTATCCGGCAGCTTCTGAACCCGGAGCTTACGGCAAGCTGGGAAAAAGGCCTCACCTACGTGTCAGAGGGAAGCATCACGGAACAGGAATATATGGACAAACTGGAACATTTTGTGCGGGTGCGGACCCAGCAGGTGGAAGCAAGCAATTATCAGTACAACCTGCGGCAGTTCTTTGACGCGGCCGCTGTAAATTACAGGAAGCCGGAGCGTGCTTCCAGACAGGGAGGAAAAAAATCATCATGATGAAAGATTTTACCATCAGCAATATGCTGGATCTGAATGAGACCATCGCAGCAGAGCTTTTTGAAGGAAAGACTTATCCGTGGGAGGTTCTTCCGGAGATCGGAGATTTTATCATTAAACTTGGAAAAACACTGGATCCTTCTGAATATGAGAAGAAAGGTGAAAATGTATGGATCGCAAAATCTGCTACTGTTGCGCCGACTGCAAGTATTACCGGACCGGCTATCATTGGTAGGGAGGCGGAGGTACGTCACTGTGCCTTTATCCGCGGCAAGGCCATTGTTGGCGAAGGCGCAGTTGTGGGAAACTCCACAGAGCTTAAGAATGCGGTGCTCTTTAATAAAGTGCAGGTTCCGCATTATAATTATGTTGGAGATGCAGTACTTGGGTATAAATCCCATATGGGAGCCGGATCGATTTGTTCTAATGTGAAATCGGATAAGAAGCTGGTTGTTGTGAAAGATGGGGATGAAAAGATCGAGACTGGTCTTAAGAAGTTTGGAGCAATGCTGGGAGACCATGTTGAGGTTGGATGTGGTTCCGTGCTGAATCCTGGTACTGTGATCGGACGGAATTCCAATATTTATCCGCTGTCACCGGTAAGGGGATGCGTTCCGGCGGATTCCATTTATAAAAATGCGAAAGAAATTGTGAAGAAAAAATAGTTTTTCTTTGTTTTTTGAAATAAGTTCTGCTTGGTAAGCAGTGGAAGGTTCGAGGAGGGGAAGCACTCACAGTTGCGAAGGCCGTCTCCCCTCCTCGAGCCGTCTCCCCTCCTGGCCACGCAGGGAAGCCGCACTTTTTTGAGAGTGTGGCTTTTTTTGATGGGGCGATGGATGCGACGGTATTGTTTGCGAGAGGCTGTGCCGATCGGGTGAGAGGGGGACGGAAGGCGGCCTGCGTAGCAGGCCTGTTCCTGGATTGATGAATGAATAGTTTGACTTTTAGATGTGGTAAAACAGAACATACAATTATAATCGGCACAGTGATAAATGGGTGATAGAAGTGGAATACAGGACCGAACCAGGAGTGTTACATTATGAAGGGGCCTGGCCGAATTGCGTGCCCGGAAAGAGGGGTGCCTGAGGGGAGAAAAACGGGCTTCGCAACTCTGAGTGCTTTCTCCCCTCAGAACTCCCCACTGGAAAAGTGCAGAACTGAAATCTCAAAACTTTTCACATACAACACGCACATCCATATAAGATAATAAGAAAAAAAGAATTAAGACAGAAATAAAATCTGTCGAAGTATCACCAGTCCCATAATATGGACTGGATAAAACCAGTAAAAGAAATATTTCGCCGCTTTTCCGTGGATAAATCCCCTCTCCCCATTGTACAGGTTAATGGACAGAAAGGCGAAACAGGCTCTCCATTCATAGTAAAGCCAGCAGCTTCCAAGGATCGCCTGCCCGGGCTTATCGTTTCGCATATAGTACATGATCAGGAGAAAAATATATCCCCGCCATCCGTAATCTGCTTTCAGAAAAATGGAAACAACAAGCAGTCCCAGGATACAGAGAAGCTGTATCAAGCGCTTATCCTTAAAATATTCGATGGCACAAAACGCCAGGTATCCCAGGAAAAGCGTGAAAAACACATTCTGTCTTTCATAATGCAGTGTGTTTGTGAACATCAGGTTCCAGGGAATCTCTGAGATCAGAGCAAAAAGAAGGAGATTCCGTCCATAGCGGAAACGGCTCCTGGTATGCCGGAAACCTTCCAGCAGGAGAAAGCAGAAGATGGGAAAAGCCACTCTGCCGATATCGCGGAAAATAAGATACACACTGTATTCCCTTCCGAGGAGCGTAAACAGGACTTTCTGTGCAGGCGGATACATACTTAAAATCACAGCTCCGATATGATCGATCAGCATGGTGATGATCGCAATCATCTTCAGGGCGCTTCCGCTGAGGATACGGTATTTTTCTGGAAAAACAGAATCCACAGATGCATTCATGAAAAATATACCTCCAGGGTTAAACTTGATAATATATTATCACATACATAGAATAGTTGCCAGAAATATTTGACAGTTAGGCATGCAATACTGCCAGAATAACTTCCAATATTATGCGTTTTATGGCAAAAATTTATCAAATATGACTGGACGAAACAAAGGTTTTGTGAGAAAATAGCCGTAGGGTGTTATCGAACTTTTTTTCTCAATAACATCGGTCAATCTATACTTGAAAGGAGTTTTAAAATGATTTATTCACGCGAAGTAGAAGAAATGTGTCCAGTGGCACAGGGCGTACATCATGGTGCCGCTCCGATCCCGGAAGAAGCAAAATGGGTTCAGGCAAAAGAAGTAAAGGATATCTCCGGATTCACACACGGTGTAGGCTGGTGTGCTCCACAGCAGGGTGCCTGTAAGCTGTCCCTTAACGTAAAAGAGGGAATCATCCAGGAGGCACTTGTTGAGACAATCGGATGTTCAGGAATGACTCATTCTGCTGCTATGGCTGCTGAGATCCTTCCAGGACTTACTGTAATGGAGGCACTGAACACAGACCTTGTATGTGATGCAATCAATACAGCTATGAGAGAGCTTTTCCTTCAGATCGTTTACGGACGTTCCCAGTCTGCATTCTCCGAGGATGGACTTGCAGTAGGAGCTGGTCTTGAGGACCTTGGAAAAGGACTTCGTTCTCAGGTTGGTACAATGTATGGAACTCTGAAAAAAGGACCTCGTTACCTTGAGATGGCTGAGGGTTATGTTACAGGTATCGCTCTTGATGAGGACGATGAGATCATCGGATACCAGTTCGTAAGCCTTGGAAAAATGACTGACTTCATTAAGAAAGGTGATGACCCGAACACAGCATGGGAGAAAGCAAAAGGTCAGTACGGCCGTGTTGCAGATGCTGTTAAGATCATCGACCCAAGAAAAGAGTAATTACACTTCGTAAGGTAAAAATATCAGGAGGTTACAGGAAATGGCTTTATTTGAATCATATGAGAGACGAATTGACAAGATCAATTCTGTTTTAAACAGCTATGGAATCGCTTCTATCGAAGAAGCTGAGAAAATCACTAAAGACGCAGGTCTGAACGTTTACGATCAGATCAAAGGCATTCAGCCGATCTGCTTCGAGAACGCTTGCTGGGCTTACACAGTAGGTGCAGCAATCGCAATCAAAAAAGGCTGCAGAAGAGCCGCTGACGCAGCAGCAGCTATTGGAGAAGGCCTTCAGGCATTCTGTATCCCAGGATCCGTTGCAGACACACGTAAAGTAGGTCTTGGACATGGAAACCTTGGAAAAATGCTTCTTGAGGAAGAGACAGACTGCTTCTGCTTCCTTGCAGGACATGAGTCTTTCGCAGCAGCTGAGGGTGCTATCGGTATCGCCGAGAAAGCAAACAAAGTTCGTAAAAAACCTCTTCGTGTTATCCTGAACGGTCTTGGAAAAGACGCAGCTCAGATCATCTCCCGTATCAACGGCTTTACATACGTAGAGACAGAGTATGATCCATATAAGAACGAGGTTAAAGAAGTATTCCGTAAATCCTATTCAGAGGGACTTCGTGCAAAAGTTAACTGCTACGGCGCTAACAGCGTTCCGGAAGGTGTTGCTATCATGTGGAAAGAGGGTGTTGACGTTTCCATCACAGGAAACTCCACAAACCCAACTCGTTTCCAGCATCCAGTAGCAGGAACATACAAAAAAGAGTGCAACGAGAAAGGTAAAAAATACTTCTCCGTTGCTTCCGGCGGTGGTACAGGACGTACACTTCACCCGGATAACATGGCAGCAGGTCCTGCTTCCTACGGTATGACTGATACACTTGGACGTATGCATTCTGACGCTCAGTTCGCAGGATCTTCTTCCGTACCGGCTCACGTAGAGATGATGGGTCTCATCGGCGCTGGAAACAACCCGATGGTTGGTATGACAGTAGCAGTAGCTGTTTCCGTACAGGAAGCTGCTGACGCTGGCAAATTCTAATATAAGCATAGCTTAAAATAGCGAAAAAGCCGTAAACTCAAGGGTTTGCGGCTTTTTTACGTTTGCCTGAAAATTAGAACAAAACACTCTGAAAAAATGATAAATTTGACGGGTAGCTAACAAGTAGCTTACACGTAGCTAACAACGGTAGCTTACAAATTATTCGCTGGGGATCTCTGGCCAGGTGATCATATTCATAGCTGTACGCAGGTCTTCGATGGTCCTGTGAGTGTATACTTTTTCCGTGATATCCTGGATTTCATGACCAACGATTAACTTTAGGACATATTCGTTTATGTTGGATTCCTTTGCCTTGGTAATAAAGGTGTGCCGGGTGTCGTGAGGCTTGTGGGTCATATTCAGGCGTGACATAACCTTTTTGAAACGGTTTCTGTACTTGTCATATGTAAGATGAGTTCCCTGCTGCCCATCCGGATCATTGAAAAGATATTCACTGTGCATAGAAGTGGCCTGATTGTAATTGCGGCGAACCAGATCCATGATCTGTGGGTGAATAGGAACGGTACGATTCTTTCCGGCATCTGTTTTCAGTCCACCGATAAAAGTCATATTTTCAAAGTCAATATCTGCAATTTTCAGGACAGCCAGTTCCTGTGGCCGCCAGCCAGAATATATTCCGATCAGAACCATATTTGCAAAAGGAATTTCAAGATGGGACCAGAGAGACAATATTTCCTGATCAGAAAAAGGAACACGGATGATTTTGGGCTTAGGCTGCTGCACACCATCACAGAGTTGGGCATAGTCTTTAGTTACAATTTCATGTTTCATGGCATATCGGTACATAAGATTGAATAAGCTTTTCATTCGTGCTTTTGTGCTGTCACCGACCTGAGCATTTCGAATAGTTGTTTCCAGATGCTCAACCCGGATATCTTTCATTTTGATATTGTATAGTGGAGCACAGTGCTTATATGCAGAAGTAATAGTACGGACACTGGAAGGACCACCCAGGGTAGGGAAATGTACATCAGACCATGCTTCGTAGACATCGCTAAAAGTGGGTTCTTTGGCAAATAAATCGTAGGGACTTTCGTTATATCGGGTAAGAGCTTCCAAAGCTTCTTTTCTGGTGCTAAAGTATCCGACAGCTTTTTTGACTTGTTTGGACTGATTGGTTTTTGTGTTGATTTCCCATCCGGTTGTTTTACTGGCTGCCCAGGGCTTACGTCTCTTTCCGGGAAGTTTATAAACAGATCCGAAACCATTTGGTAACTTCATAAATATCATCCTCCTTGTAAATATGGGTACAAAAATAACAGCCAGCGAACGAGTGTTTCGCTTGCAAGGCTGCTTCGAAGATGATACAATATTTTTGCGAAATCGGTAGCATCTTCGGAAGCTACGTGCCGGTTCCTGTTGGCGCAGGGGCCGGTTTTTAGTTTATAAATCAAGTAATTGTTTTTTCTTTAACTGAAATTCGGATTCTGTGATAATTCCCTCATCCAATAATTTTTTGTATTTAACTATTTCGTCAGCGGCTGATATATTTTGAGAATCAGAGTTCTTGGTAGAATTCATTGCTGAATGGATGGATGAAATTAAATCATTACCTTTGTTTTTATAGGCACTTATTGTAAGAATATCTTTTCCAGTAACGATTGTTATGAAATCACCAGTGAATTTTTTATTAAGTGAAATATCATTGATCATATCAGGCATTATAACAATTACATCATTAGAAAACATAGATTTATGAGCTATCATAATTCTTCGATCAGTGATAGCAAATGCAACCTGTGCGGAATTCTTATTTTCTAAAAAGACACCAGCGGAATAAAGAACGTTTTCGTCAGAAGATAAAGACTCTTCTATTAAAGAAAAACCTTTAATCATAGACTTAGTTAATTTTACACCGTTTGAAGCAAACTCTACCATTTCTTTTGCAGTTTTCATATTATTTCCTCCCTTGAAAGTATAATATCCATAAATAATACGATATTCATTATGGAAAATCTCTTGTTTAGATTATAAAGTATTAATTCCTATTACAGCCAACTGCGGAATAAAATAGATTATATAGTTATCCACTGCAACATACTGCCCGTACTTGGAGCGGTAGCAGTCAATCACTTCAGTGAGATAATCCTCCGGTACGTCCAGGTGCTCAGCCATTTCATGAAGATTCCGGCAGCGGGCCTCATAAGCATTGATGATCCCGATTAGCCCCACACGGAGGTTGTAGCCATAAAGTCTGGCCCGGTATTCCTGCTTTCGGTTCATGACATCAGTTGACTGATCCAGAATATTACCTGTGGTAGTATAGTGGTGGCCAAGTTCCTCAGCCAGAATACAGGACTTTTCTGCCTGAGTTTTAATTCCTTTTCTGATAGCTACAGTTCCATCACAATATAACCCCTTTATTCTTTCAGTTTCAAATGGATAATCTATAACATCTATACCGTCCCTGCAGGCGGTATCTAGTAATTTTTCGTATGTATTCAATTCAAAACCTCCCGCTCGTGTCACGACAAACGCATGAGTAAATAAATTGTGAACACACCCCTTTTCTAGTAAAATAAAAGAAAAAGGGGTGTTATTTATGCAGGAATTATTA
>NZ_JAAIUN010000122.1:0-347 GCF_013317245.1 Blautia sp. MSK.20.85 | reverse complement strand
ACCAGTCATCACTTATGATGAGAAATGGCAGAATGCCCGTCAGAAAGTAAAGGTTGCGGTTCTGAAGAAAGAAAAAGATACAGAACGTGTCCTTGCAGGTGGTGTCTTCGGTCTTTATACCAGTGAAAATATAAAAAATGCAAAGGGCGAGGTACTTCTTGAGAAAGACAGTCTGATCGAGCAGCGAGTAACGGATGAAAAAGGACAGATCACTTTTACGGCAGATCTTCCGGTAGACGGAAAATACTATGTGAAAGAAATCTATGCACCTGACGGATTTGTTACAACAGATGAAGTACAGGAATTTACCTTTGAATATGCCGGAGAAGACCAGGCAGAAGTAAGCT
>NZ_JAAIUN010000121.1:0-347 GCF_013317245.1 Blautia sp. MSK.20.85 | reverse complement strand
ACCAGTCATCACTTATGATGAGAAATGGCAGAATGCCCGTCAGAAAGTAAAGGTTACGGTTCTGAAGAAAGAAAAAGATACAGAACGTGTTCTTGCAGGTGGTGTCTTTGGTCTTTATACCAGTGAAGATATCAAAAATGCAAAGGGCGAGGTACTCCTTGAGAAAGACAGTCTGATCGAGCAGCGGGTAACGGATGAAAAAGGACAGATTACTTTTACGGCAGATCTTCCGGTAGACGGAAAATACTATGTGAAAGAAATCTTTGCGCCGGACGGATTTGTTACAACAGAAGAAGTACAGGAATTTACCTTTGAATATGCCGGAGAAGACCAGGCAGAAGTAAGCT
>NZ_JAAIUN010000120.1:0-348 GCF_013317245.1 Blautia sp. MSK.20.85 | reverse complement strand
CATGGCAAATAAATTATATGCAATGGAACAGCTGACGGAAGAGGTGGCAAAAGATGTAGCTGCCAGTCCGCAGGAATGGATGCGGTTCCTAAACACTGCATCCAGACTGTACAAATACACTTTTCCAGAACAGCTTTTAATTTATGCACAGCGACCGGAAGCAACTGCCGTAGCATCCATGGAAATCTGGAATCAGAAGATGTACCGATGGATCAAAAAGGGATCTAAGGGGATTGCCTTGATTGACAATACTTCCGGACCGAAAACAAAACTTCGGTATGTATTTGATGTGCAGGACACTTATAAAGTGCGGAATCTTGGAAAGGATCCTCAGTTATGGAATCTTCC
>NZ_JAAIUN010000027.1:0-50823 GCF_013317245.1 Blautia sp. MSK.20.85 | reverse complement strand
TGTTTTTAATTTTACTGGCTCGCTGCTGTTCTTTGATTATCTGATCAGCTACACCCTTCATCGAATCTTCGTATCTCATATTATTCACCTACTCTTCCTCAACGCCCAGTGATGGTTTAAATCTTTTATCTTTTGCCTGCGGTACCACTATCTCATAAAAATAAAATCCTAAATATCCAAGTGCCTGCTTCTTCATTTTATAAAAAGAAGTCCTGCCTACGCCTAACTCCTGCTGTACTTCCACATCTGTCTTATTATAATGACTGCAAAAGCAGGAATGAAGAATCTCACTGAGCATCACACCATTCGGTGCATAGAACTTTACCAGTGTCATTCCACGATAGATCATATCTGACAAGCCGTAAATAATCATCAGGTTATTCATTTCCCGGTGCATCTTTGGCACATTCAGCTGATTGTTATAAATGCTCAGATAACTCAACGCATATGCCATATCTTCATTGATTTTCTCCTGGCACTCCATATCCAATTCTTCTAACACAATCTGATTTTCCAAAATCAATTTCTGATAGCTTGTCATCAGTTCCTTGATATCTGTATAATGTCTCTCCATCGTTACTTCCAGATAATCCTGTGCATGGCTTGCCATCTGGAAGGTAATCTCTTTCATTGATTTAATTGCATAATCTCTGTCTGTCATCAGTTTCAAAATCTCCTTATCATCATCACACTAACTGGCGGTCTTTCAGACCAGTTCGCTTTCCCCATGATTTTGATGGGAAGCAATTACTTACTACAACTTGCAGAAGCGGATATCCAAAAGGCATTGTGGGAGCTGCCTTTGCTGACCGGAATCCATCTTCTTATGTAAAACCTACAGGAATATAAAGGGAAAGTGACTATCCCTGCCGGTTAATAATCCAAATAATATCGTCTATACCAATCTCTCCTTATGCTGTTTTTCTCTCCATAAACCATTTATCCACTTCATAAAACAAATGGCTTTCCTGTCCCTGTATCATACAGGTATACATCATTCCTACACCGCCTGCCTTTCTGCTGGCACATCGCTCAATTTTCAAAATTCTGTCAATGTTATATTTTTTTCCATCTTCCCAGGTGAAAAATATAGGAACCAGTTTTCCGTCTTTCCGAAACTCTGCCACTACATCTACATACACTTTATTCATACCGACACCTCACTATAAGATCTCTATTGCTCTTGGCGATGCCGGAATCCTTCGGATATATCCGTTTTGTTCCAACTGCTTAATTCTGGAAAAAGCAGATGACGTTGATCTTACTCCGATCAGTTTTCCAAATTCCCGAACTGTCGGCGGATATCCATGCTCCTTCGTATAATTCAAAATGCACTGATAGCTTTCTTCCTGTTTTCTGGTTAATGTCTGTTTCAAATCTATCCCTCCCATTATCCATGAAAATAACTGTGTGGATGAACTGTATGTGTACCAGCGTCCAAGTGGGATAAGACTTTATCCTGATACATAACTGCTCTCTGTATACTGAAATAACCAAACCGTCGTCTGATCTCATCTACAGTGCGATCCATCTTTTCCAATTTTTCCTGTTTCTCTTGATTACCAAAAAGTTCCAACTGGACGGGAATATCATCCAACACAAGATCTACTGCTCGAATACCAAGGCTTCTGATTGGATGCTCCCATTTATAATAATCCTTAAACAATTGAAATGCTGCTGTAACAATCTCATCTGTTATATTTGTTGGATGATGTAATTGTTTCTGCCTCGAAAAACGAAACAAGCCATTGTCTCGGACCGTAATTTCTATCGTTTTGCATTTAAAACCATGTTTTCTTAATCTTGCTGCAACGCTTTCTGCCAGTGCCATCTGAATGATCCAGACATCCAGATCATCTTCTAAATCTCTTGGAGTTGTGGTACTATTACCAATTGACTTCACCGGAGCTGTATACCCATCTTTGCAAACTGGATCATCGTCCCAGCCATTTGCAAATGACCATAACACAATTCCCATCTTTCCAAAATGGCTTTCTAACATTGCTTCATCACTTTCTGCAAGTTCCCCAATGGTTCGAATCCCCAGCTTCTGAAGTTTCTTCCGAGTCTGTCTTCCAACATAAAGCAGATCCGATGCAGGAAGCTGCCAAATCATACTTTTATAATTCTCCCGGTTAAACTCTGTAATCGCATCTGGCTTTTTGTAATCTGAACCAAGTTTCGCATAAATCTTATTCCAGGAAATTCCAATACTTACCGTTACACCCAGTTCGTATTTAATCCGATGGCTGATTTCTCTTGCAATCGTTATTCCGCTTCCTTTCAGATTTCTACTGGCTGATACATCCAGCCAGGCTTCATCAATCCCATATGGCTCGATCTTGTCCGTATACTCCGAATAGATTTCTCTTGCCATCTGTGAAAATCTCAAATACAAGTCCATCCGTGGTGGCACAAAAATGATTTCCGGACAAATCTGTTTTGCCTGCCATAATGCCATTCCGGTCTTTACACCTTTTCGCTTTGCAATATAATTTGCTGTCAGCACAATTCCATGTCTGGCTTCCGGATCACCGCCAACTGCAAGAGGCATTCCGGCAAATTCCGGGTGATGCAGCATTTCCACACTTGCATAAAATGAATTCATGTCGCTATGAAGAATTGTCCTGTCTCCCATTAACTCCACCACCTTCTCTCTGTTTGGTTTATTGTCTTATCAATTTCTGTATGCTTAGTATATATCTCCGTATTGGAGATAGTCAAGCGACATCTTGGTCGTATTATCTCCTTTTCGGAGATTTTTCTTGATTTTTGATTTTATTCGGGTTATAATGCATATAGAAAAATCAAAAAGAAATGAGGCGAACATATGCGTGCTTTCGGAGAAGTATTAGTAGAAAACAGAAAAAGGAAAGGCTACTCCCAGGCGGATCTGGTGGACTTACTTGCTCAGGAAGGAATTGAAGTTACTACGAAAGCAGTCTCCAAATGGGAGAATCTAACAAGAGAACCCTCCTTACACACAATCCTGACAGTTTGTCAGATTTTAGATATTGAAGATATATACGAAGAATTTTTAGGTGAAAATCCATTTGATCATGTCATGGAAAATTTGAATGAAGACGGCAAAGCTAAGATTATTGAATTTGCCAATCTTCTGCGGGCGTCCAGAAAGTATCTTCCGCATAGAGCCGATATCATTCCATTTGAAAATTATCAGCCGATTGCAGTAGAGCCAGCTTCTGCCGGTACTGGAAATTATATTGAAGACAGTGTAAAAGAAAGTTACAATGTCGGTCATCTCGCACCTGAAAAGACGGATTTTGGAATCCGTATATCTGGTGACAGTATGGAACCAATGTATCATACCGGAGATGTTGCATGGGTTCATAAACAAGACAGTATCTCCAACGGTGAAATCGGTATCTTCTATCTCAATGGCAATACCTATATCAAAGAGCTACATGACGGTCCGGATGGAGTTTATCTGGTTTCATTGAATGAAAAGTATCATCCAATCCAGATTTATGAATCTGATTCTTTTAAAATCTTTGGGAAAGTAATCGGAAAATGCAAAGGAGCAGAAATCCCTGGTTTTCATTAAAGATCAACTGCAGACTTCTAGCCTGCTCTTGCTGAAAATAATAAAGGAAGTGATAAAATGGCAATTAACAACACACTTAAAGATATCCGTGAAGAACGAAATCTCGTTCAGGCAGATCTTGCAAAAGCTGTCGGTTCTTGCAGTGATACCATCGGACGCATTGAGCGTGGTGAGCGAAATGCCTCTCTCGAAATTGCAATCCGTCTGGCACATTATCTGAAAATGCCAGTAGAAGAGATTTTTCAAATTGAAGACTGAACCGCAAATATCAGAAAACCGAGGACTGTTCCCCGGTTTTTCTTTTTCGCTAAACTATTTAGAGTCCTTTTACAAACTCAACTGCATTTTTTATATCTTTTCCATCTGGATGTCCTTTTGCTATACCACCCACCAGTTTAAATGGGCCAAATGTGTCATAGCCCTTGCATCCGAATTTTCCGATTGCTGTAGAATGCTTCTTGCCCAAAATCTGCTCTATGGATTTATAATTCGCACTTCCACCATAAGTACAGATCAGAAATACCCCTTTGTCGTCCGGTAGATTCTTCTCTGCAAATCCCAATATCGACTGATGAAATTTTGAAAAATAGATTCCTGATGCAAACCCAATCGTATCATAACTGCTCAGATCTGCATCTGGCTGTTTTACAGCATCAATCAAATCAACCTGACACTCTTCTGCAATGCTCTTTACTAATTTCTCTGTGTTTCCATGATGCACAGATGAATATACGATTACCTTTCTCATCATTCTTCCTTTCCTCTATTCCCATCAATCATATCATAGCTCATATCCAAAAAATCTAATGTCTTTGCTTCACTTACTGAACCATCCAGTAAAATTGTGATCCAGTGCTGTTTGTTCATATGGTATCCTGGCAAAAATCCAAAGGTCTGAATAATCATACTTGTCATTTCCGGATCACATTTTACATCCATAATATCGACAAATTCATTTCCTTCTAATCCTAGTTTGCATTTTTCAACGCTCATGACCACAGCATACCATTTTCCATTCTTATGTCGCAACACAGCATTATCTGGTGATTGTGCCCATAAATACTCCGGCATCGTACCATACTGTTTCTTCACATATTCAAAAATTTCTTCTTTCTTCACAATCTATTCAACTCCTGATTCTCCTGATATCCTGCCCATAATCATACCATATTTTCACTTCCCGTGCTACCTGCCAAATTCTTTTGCATTTTCCCGGTTCTCCTGACTTTAACTAATAGAGGGGTAAAACAGCAAGGACAGGAAGTGAGGATACACTTCCGGGAAATCCCAATTTAGGGTACCCTGCCCTAAATTGAAAAACGTTGAAAGCAACGATACTACTGTCCTCTCAGAAAGGAGAACCCACCAATGGCTGAAAGAAAGAGAAACAAAGAAATCCATTTTTATGTCACCGAAGAAGAAAGGAAGCTTATACGCAGGAAGATGATAGAATCAAAAACCAAAAACATGGGAGCTTATCTGCGTAAGATGGCAATCGACGGTTACATCGTCAACACCGATACCACCCCACTGAAGAAACAGTATGAGGAAATGCACAAGATTGGTGTAAATATCAACCAGATTGCAAAAAAGGTAAATACCACCGGAGATCTATATCCAGAAGAAATGCAAGAATTGAAAGAGATGGTGAAAGAATTATGGCGTATCTTAAAATCTTCCCCATTAAGGTAACTGACAAGAAAGCTCTGGACTATATTACAAATCCAGATAAGACAGATGAAAAACTGTTAGTTTCCAGTTTTGGCTGTTCCCCGGAAACTGCAGATCTTGAATTTTCTATGACAAGAGAAATGGCAAAAAAGAATGGAATGGATAAAGGCGATAACCTGGCATTTCATCTGATCCAATCATTTAAACCTGGAGAAGTTGATGCCGAAAATGCCCATCGCTTAGGTCAACAATTTGCTGACGAAGTGCTGAAAGGAAAATATGAGTACGTGATCAGCACACACGTTGACAAAAATCATATTCACAATCATATCATCTTCAACGCTGCAAGCTTTGTTGATCATCACAAGTATGTTTCCAATAAGCGGAGCTACCATAAACTCTGCAGAATCAGTAATCGTATCTGCCATGAAAATGGACTTGCCACCAGCATGCCAACCGGAGAAAAAGGTACAAGCTATAAAGAGAACATGGAATATCATCGTGGCACCAGTTGGAAAGCCAAGCTACGTGTCGCAGTTGATAAATCAATCTGGACTTCCATCAACTATGAGGAATTTCTGCAAAAGATGCAGTTAGCCGGATATGAAGTCCGGCAGGGAAAGCACCTGTCCTTCCGTGCACCGGAGCAGAAGAACTTCACTTATATGAAATCTCTCGGAAGCTATTATTCCGAAGAAAATGTTCGCATCCGTCTGGCTAAAAATCGTAGCAAAGTAAAAACTCCAAGACATCTGTCCAGAGAAGCTCGCTTGTATATCAATATCTCCACTTATGTCACAACTGGAAATCGAGAGGGATTTGAACGATGGGCAAAGCTCAATAATCTAAAAGAGGCAGCCCGCACCTTCAACTATCTTTCCGAAAATAACTTGCTGAATTATGACGATTTCAGGCAGCATGTATCTGACATTGAAGCTTCTGTGAAAGTTGCCGACCAAAGAATAGCACAAATCAACAGTGAGCTGAGCACGCAGAAAGTCATTCAGAAACACTGCAATTCTTACCGGCTTTGTCGTAAAGTAATTGAAGATTGTAAATCTGCTAAAAATCCAAAAGCATACCGCACCAAACATCAGGCAGAATACCAGCTCCACGATTCACTAAAAAAAGAGCTTCAGGATCTCGGTATCACCAAAATCCCAAGCTCTAATAAAATCCAGAAGCGGATTGAAAATCTTGAATCTGAACAGGATGCTACTGTCCGGGAAAAACAGGAATTGCAGAAAAAGCAGAAAACCCTAGAGATCATTCAGCAAAATTTCACTGTACTGCTCGATGCTCCAGAGATCAGTTCAGACTTACTTCCGGCAAAAAAGGAACCTGTTTCTGTCACAAGAGAAAAATAAGATTGCACTGGCAACTCACTCATTTTCTTCCAAATCTTCCCAAGGTTTCAAATCCTTTTCCTCCCAGGTGACACCATACGGTGCACCTCCGGAGGTATAACCAGCAATACAGAAAAATCGGTCATCTTGCAAGATCTCTTCTTTGGTCAGATTATCTCTTGCTTCTTTTTTCCGTTTTGCTCGCCTCTGTTTCCTCTTTTGTTTCGCAACAGCTGCTTTTTCTTCCGGCGTTTTCCTATGTCCTTTTGCCATAAGTGTTTCTAGTGTAATTCCACTCTGAATGTCTTTTAGTATACGAGTTTCATACCCTGTTTCACGTTTCTCAACAATTCTATAGTATGATGAACATAAAAGATTCGGTGAATCAACATTGTACTAATACTTTTTTTCAACCGAAGTTTTCAATTTTTCAAAAGCTTCTTCACTGATTACATGTTCTATCCGACAGGCATCTCTTTCTGCAGTTTCCCGATCAACCCCGACAGCTACAAGCTGCTCCGTAAAGAACTGATGGCGTTCATAAATTTTCTCGGCAACCTCCCGCCCGGCATTAGTCAGATTGAGGTATCCATCTTCATCGACAGTCAGGAAACCGCCATTCTTTAACACACCTACTGCATGGCTGATGCTCGGTTTACTGAATCCCATGTGCCGGGCAAGATCAATGGATCGGACCATACCCTGCTTCTTTTGAAGAATCAGCACAGCCTCCAGATAATCCTCCCCGGACGCATGAATCTTCATCGGTTCCTCCTTTATGCAAGGCTCCAGCCGGAAGCCTTTTTACGGATATTTACAAAATCCTGATAAATCCCGGCTTTTGCCATAAGCTCGTCATGGGTTCCCTGTTCGCTGATCCGTCCATCAGAGATCACCAAAATCTGATCTGCCTGACGGATGGTATTCAGGCGATGTGCAATCACAAGTAATGTTTTACCCTTTACCAGCTCATTGATTGCCTCCTGGATATAGCTTTCATTATCGGTATCAACACTTGCAGTCGCTTCATCCAGAATGACAATCGGTGCGTCCTTCAAAATGCATCGGGCGATAGAGATTCTTTGCTTTTCGCCGCCGGACAGAGTAGCGCCGCCTTCACCGATGACTGTCTGGAATCCATCTGGCAGCGCCATGATAAAATCATAGCAGCGGGCTTTTTTTGCAGCCTCATAGACTTCTTCCTCGGTAGCGTCCGGTTTACCCATGCTGATATTGTTGTAAATGGTATCCTGGAACAAGTACACCCTCTGGAAAACCATGCTGATCTGTTCCATCAGTTCGGCGAGAGGTACATCCCGAATATCTGTACCACGGATTGTCACTTTGCCGGATTTCACATCCCACAGCCGCGCCAGAAGGTTCGCAATCGTGGATTTGCCACCGCCAGACGGTCCCACAAGTGCGGTCATGGTATTCTTCTGCATAGAGAAGCTGATGTTGTGCAGGACTTCCTTGTCCTGATAGGCGAAGCCCACATCGCTAAATTGTACTTCTGGCTGATCCGGCTGTGCCTGTGACAGAATATGTTGATTTCCGTTATCGGGAAGTTCGGGCTCGTCCAAAACAGCTTCAATGCGGTCTAATGCGGCATTCATCACGGTCAGTCGGGTTGCTTCTCCATAAAGAGCTTTCAGAGGTCCAAAGAGATCAAAGACAAACAGCAGCACGCCCAAAAGATAAGCCAGGGAGAGTACGCCTTCCTGATGTAAAAAAACGGATAAACCGAAGATAGCGGCAATACCCACGCCATAGAGAATGTTTAAGCCAGTGGTCCACGGTGTCATTTTCTGCTCAAACTTCGTATTGACATCCCTTGATTTTTTGAAGTTTTCCGTTAATTCGTCAGATTTTTCTCCGAGCAGATTGTAACTTTTGATAACCCCAATTCCTTCAGCAAAAGACAAGACCGCATCCGTCAAATTCTCGCTTTGGTTTTGACGCCCGACAGCCTCCTTGAAGGAAACCTTATTCATATATTTTGCAACCAGTGATGCCAGCAAGGTAATGATTACCGCAATCAGCCCAAGTCTCCAATCCAGTACGAACATAAAAACAGCTAAAACCAAAGTAGACAGCATATAGCTCATCATGTTGCCAATGGTACTCATAGAAACTTCCTCAATGAATACCATATCCGTACTGAGAACAGAGCTGATTTTTCCAATATTCCCCGATGTAAAGTAACCCATCGGCATTTTTCTTAAATGATTTCCCAACTCCATCCGTTTATCAGCAAAGATCATAAATCCAGCGGCACTTTGCAGACGGTCGCTCAAATAGTGAACCACTGTCTGAACCACTACAACAGCTAATAATCCAAGTCCGACAAACAGACAGGTCTTTCCAGTCAGCGTATTATCAGCAAACCCGGCCAAGACAATAAACGCCATGAAGATCGGCATTTTGGAGAGAATGGACTCGACAAATGCACATAGAAATGCAGCCTGAATACGGCTTTTATACCTCCCGGAGAGGTTCAGGATTCTTGAAATCAATGCAAACATTTATCTTCCCTCCTTTGCAGTAGATACTTTCCACTCGGCGCTGTCCTGAGCCGCTTTCCACAACTTTTGGTATTCTGGGCAAGCTTGAATCAGCTCCTGATGTTTTCCGGTTGCCACCATCTTTCCGTGATCCATAACGCATATTTGATCTGCGTTCATTATAGCGGGAAGTTTGTGAGCGATAACTACCAAGGTTTTTCCCTCCACCAGCTCCGCAATAGCAGCCTCCATTTTTTCCTCATTTTCTGGATCAGCATAGGCCGTAGCCTCGTCAAGCACTACAATCGGGGCATCCTTCAATATTGCCCGCGCCAGGGAAATTCGCTGGCGCTGCCCCCCGGAAAGCATTTTCCCCGCATCGCCCGCCATGGAGTGAATACCTTGCGGCAGCTTTTCCAGAAACTCCATACACCGGGCTTTCTTCGCCGCCTGCATTACTTCCTCATCGGTAGCATCCAAACGTCCAAGACGGATATTTTCCAGCAGGGAGGTGTTAAACAGGTACTGATCCTGAGCCACATAGGAAATGCGGCTGTTCAATGCCTCCAGGCTCATATCACAAAGTTTATGCCCGCCAATGGAAATGCTCCCTTTCTGCGGGTCATAGTAGTGGATCAACAGTTTTGCAAGGGTGCTCTTGCCAGAACCGGATTCACCAACTAGGGCAGTTTTTTGTCCTGCTTGTGCCACAAAGGTAATATCGTGGAGGACTTCGTTTTCCGCTATTATCGGTTTCCCATCTGGGCCAGGCTGTGTCGTCTGATACGCAAAGGAAACATGATCGTAAGAAATGTTAAAATCCTGTCCGTGGAAATCATCCTCAGCAGCTTGCAGCGGTGCCGTATTTAACATCTGTTCAAGTGCCGTGATCTTATAATTCAGATTCGGAATCGTCTCCATAAAGCCCAGTGCTTTCAGGAGAGGAATCCCAATGCTGAGGGAAAGGCAGAGGACTAAAATCAAATCAGGTAAAGTGCTTATGCCACAGAGAACAAACCATGCCCCAAGAGGCAAAGTCAGAATAACAGTGCAGGGCAGTAGACTTCCGTATATCGCCATCCAGGGCCAGGCGGCCTTATACCATGCCAAGGTATAATCCCGATAGTCCGTTACATCCTTGCGGAAGTTCTCGTAAGATTCGCTCTCCCGGTTGAAAACCTTGACAACCTCCATACCATTGATGTACTCAATGATCGTGTTGTTCATTTTCTGTGCAGACTGATAGTAGGGACCCATGCGCTTCATTCCAACAGAGTACATAATGACCATGGAGAGCAGGCTGATCGGGATAGAGGCCAAAGACATAAGAGCCAGTTTCCAGTCCGCACAAAACATAGCAACATAAATCACCAGCGGGATCAGTAAATTTGCGATACCCTCTGGGACTGAATGAGCAAGGAGCAATTCCAAGCTGTCCACATCATCGACAAACAGCTTTTTGATTGTCCCTGTCCCTTTTTCCTCCACAATGCCAAGGGGAAGTTTCTCAAACTTCTTTTGCAGAGATACCCGCAGCCGCAACAATGTGTTATATGCTGCTTTATGAGAAATTGATAATCCCCATCCATAAAAAAACGCCTGCAAAACAAGACAGATCAAAACCCCTATAACACGCAATAAAACAAATTCTGTTTCAACAGAATCGCCCATAACCAATGGCGAAATGACCTGATAGGCCAGCACAAAAGGCAGGATACCCGTAAGAACGCTGACCAGTACGACAACCGTGGCCACATACATATTTTTCTTATATGGCCCTGCGTACTCAAAGATTTTTTTGAACATAAGCCCTCCTTATATTGAGCCGTACTGTCTGTGCTTCAAAAACAAGAGGCCGCCAAAGTAAAGTGGCCTCTTATCATTATCTTTCTGTCCAGTCAAGGCGGCCCTGACATTCATAATTTCTAAAATTCACTGGCGGATTCGGAAAAAATCCAAAACCTTTTTACTGCCGGATTCGTCCAATGGATAGCTTTCTTTTACTTGCCCTTTTTCCATATGGACTACATACGAACATCCCGCCATCACCAACTCCGGATCATGCGTAATAACAAGAAGCGTTTTGCCCTGATCCGCGAGTGACTTCAAACTCCGCGCAACTTCCCTCATATGTTTGAGATCAAGCCCGCTTGTTGGTTCGTCAAACACAATGATCTCCCGGTTACTCACAATGGCAGACGCGATCGCTACCCGCTGTTTTTGCCCGCCGGAAAGAGAAAGCGGGTGCCTGTCTTTATATTCCAGCAGATCAAACTGTTTAAGGATTTTATCCACAACAGTTTCATCCTTGTTGTCCATGCTCAGAAGCACTTCATCCGCCACGCTTTCGGTAAATAGCTGATGGCTGGTATCCTGCATTACCATGTAGCAATGTTTGAGCCGGGCTTTCCAATCAAGGGTTTTCCCCTCAACCTGCAAAAAGCCACACTTCTTTTCCAGTCCGCAAATACAGCGGGCCAGAGTAGATTTTCCAGCGCCATTCAGACCGATAATGGCAATCGTTTCTCCAACAGGCAGTTCTGCACTCGGAATATGGAGGCTTTCCGGTTCCCGCTTTTTATACGCAAAGCAGAAATTTTGAAATTCCATCTGTTTAGCTGTATGCGCCTGATACTGATTCGCAGGCTTCAACTTCGAGAGAGAAAACGGCCGCAGCCCTATTTCTTTTCGAGTGCCATCCGATAAGCTGTCAAATTCAGCAGGCGTGTATTCCCGTTCAATCTCCCCATCTTTTACATACAGCACACGATCTGCAAGATCGTGAAGGTAGTAAAGGCGGTGTTCTGCGATCAGAATTGTTTTGCCCTGCTTTTTCCAGAGGCTTAGGACCTGCCGCAGGTCATCAATAGCAGCCATATCCAAATTAGAAGATGGTTCGTCCAGGACCATAATTCCCGGCAGCAATACACTTGATGAAGCACAGGCTATTTTTTGCTTTTCGCCTCCGGACAGAGCAAACACGCTTCGCCCCATCAAATCTTCAATATGATAATCGGAAACTGTCCGGTCAATCCTTTTCAGGATATCCTCCTGAGGATAGCCTAAATTTTCACAGGCAAAGGCTAATTCACTATCCGTATCCACGTTGAAAAACTGACTTTTGGGATTCTGGAATACAGATCCCACCATAGCAGCCAAGTCATAAAGCGGCGTATCTGATACGCTTTTTCCGTCCAGAAGGACATCGCCCTCTAATTTGCCCTCGTAATAATGAGGCACCAGCCCGTTTACCAAACGGGTAATCGTTGTTTTCCCACAGCCGGATTCTCCCGTGAGTAAAACAAATTCCCCTGTGTTTATGGTGAGATTGACATTTCTAATCCCTCCGCCGCTGGATTCTTCACCATAAGAAAAAGAAACATTTTGAAAATCTATCATGGCAAAATCCCTCCTGCGGAAATTATCGGGGAAGCAATCGCCCAAAACACTACAAAGCAACAAAACAAGATCAGCACCACATCGGCAAAATTGAATTTAAGCTGGCAAATGTTTGTGCGTTTGACAGGAGCGCCGAGGCCACGGGTAATTGCCGCAGCGGAAAGTTCCTCACCGATTTTCACGGAGCAGGTAATCATCGGGATCAGCTTATACTCCAATATTTTTGAAGATTTTTTCCCTCCAAGTTTAATCCCACGCATTTTCATAGCGTCACTGATTGCTTCTGACTCCTGAAAGACAGTTGGAAAGAAGCGGAACATGACCGTTAAGGGGATCGTCACTTCTTTAGGCATATGGATTCTTTCCATGCCGGAAATCAATTCACTGACCGTTGTTGTTTTCACTGCATAGGCAGCAATCGCAACACTGGGAAGGATTCGGCAGAAGAATCCTATTGTAAACAGAACAAGGAAATTCAATATCCCCGTAAGGTGCGGCAAAACATAAATTTGGACAGCATAAAAAACAGAAAACACAGCAATATAGCCCACAGCTTTTGCACATTGTTTCGAGGTAAGCAGCAATATAGCCGGAACCACACAAAGAACAAGGCGGATCAGTCCCATAGCTTCTCCGCCTGTTCCACCCATGACAAAAATGCTTATGATGAAGATGAGCAACAGTTTTGTACGCGGATCGAGCCGCAACCCTTGTTCTGTTTTTTTGCTGAGCAGAATTTCCCGCGCCATTATGCAATACCGGCACGCTGGAAGTGCTTTTTGCAAATGGCTTTCCCAATCATACCTCCGACAAGGCCAAACACAAAGCAGGCAACCAGCAAAATAGGCGCAATCCACATAGGCATATATGTATTAAGGGTAGCTGCATATTCAGCGCCGTATCCTTCAGTCAGCATTACCATATAGCTTTCACGGTTCAGGAAAATGGGAGCAAAGTTGCCAAACACCCAGATGCTGAACACACCGCAGGAAAGAACTGTACTCTTTGCACTTTTGTAGTCTGCCTTTTTCAGGATCACGTCAGCCAACAGGCCGCCAACAAGACCAGTTACCATAGTAAGATAGCCGTTGCCGAAGAACACCATGATTAGGCCAATCAGGAAACCCATGATTGCAGTCATCCCGAATTTTTTAGCCTTTGTAACATACAGCATATAGGGGATGCCGCCAATCAAAGGACACAGCACCGCCATCAGCGGAATAAAAATGGGGATGAAGCCAAGCATCGCCACCAGCATAACAATGACGACATAGATGACGGTGTAGATGCCGATAGTAATTAAATCTTTTCCCTCAAGCCGGGAACTTTTTTTCTGGGAACTCATACCAGTATCCTCCTATCTAAAAAATGGTGTAGTTAGCATTTTCTAACTACACCACATATAATAACAATTTACGCCTACATTTCCAACCCAAAAACGGTTTTATTCTACCCAAAATCGGTATTTTTTAATTTTAACCAATCGTATTTTCCGTTTTATAGTTTTTAGGAATTACCCCATACTTCTTTTTGAATGCCGCAGCAAAGTTACTCGGTTTTGAATAGCCTACAAATGCTGCCACCTGACTTACGTTCAAATTACTTTCTAATAGTAGACTTGCCGCCTTTTCCAATCGCTGATCTATAATATACGCATGAACCGATGTTCCAAACAGCGAGGAAAAACCCTTTGACAATTTTGAAGTACTAATATTGACTTTTCGCGCCAATTCCTCACAACTTGGTGCCAAAGCAAGCTGACTGTCAATGATTCTCTTCGCTTCTATGATGGATTCTCGGTCACTTCTGGAAATTGCTATATAAGTTGACGCAAGAATACTCAGTTCCAAAATCTCACTCAAATATACAGATAACAACTCAAAAACTTTGCTTTCCAAAAACAGGTATCCCAATCCGCCGCGATATTGCGTGAAGTCTTTCAGTTCCGCAAAAATGTGCTCCATATAGGGAGTAATACCTACTTTTGATATACCTTCCAATAGTTTTTTCTGATAAACCTCAATCTCACCAACATCAAAATAGTCATTCATAATTTTACGGAAATACGACAGTGGTACTTTTACATTTTTGAAAAGGAAATCGTTTTGTTTGGAATAGCACAGATATTCCATTTTCCCGTGTCCACGATAAATACAGGACTCACCTTTTTGTATGCTGATACTTTGTCGGCTATCTGCAATATTCCAGGAAACACCATCATTGAAGCAGAACAACATTTGAATGTATTCTTCGCTACTCACTCCCTGCACGTTCATATCTGAAAAATAATTCATTTTCCAGTCCGAAACAACTGCTCCCTGTTTCGTGACCACCTGTAAAATCTGCCCTGTCCCCATGTCTGCTGGAATATCTATGGTTATTGTCTGCGGTGAATTAGAGAGCAGATCACGATAAAGATTATTCATGTATTGGTTTGTCATGTACAAGCATTCCTCCCGAAGTTAGATAAGACTAATTAAATTTTACAACTTCCAAAGTAAAAAGTCAAATTTTGTAATCATGTAAAAAGCAGACACTACTTAATGTAAATTACAAACTTCACTTACTTCCATTTCTTTCTGCATCTCACAAGACGATAAAGTCACTTTTAAAACCCATTGTACTGACAATTTAATATTAATTCTCATTATTCTCCCTGCACATCGCTAAATTATCTTATAAATATGGCATTTTAGGAACACCTGACAGTTCGAGAGTTAATTTTATCTGAAGTTCATATTTATCGTGCTTTTATTGCAAGTAATAATGTTTCTGATAATTTAGCTGTTCTAAAGTGCATTTTTGTCAATTGGTTTAAAATTTTTTCCACACTCTGATAATTCCACGACATTAGGCTATCTACAGTACTAACTATGTTTTTACCACAAAAAACTTTATAGGTCAATCTCCATGTCCATTGATCCATCCCCACTTGCTTTATATCGGTAATATACGTCTCATAGCGCAATCTTCCTTGAGTAGCCACCGATATTCTGCTTCCTACTGGCGCAACAAGAAATTTCGGTTCTAAAAGTTCTATCAGGATTGGGACATTTATATTCAAATTTTTATCTAATTTATACAATAATTTTTCTTGTTCATCCCTTTTTAAATGACCAAGTACTCCCATGCACATTACACCACTTATTTTATCTCGAAATGAATATTTACCTACATCTATCGGCAATAGAGAAATTCTCTCTTTAACTTCATTATGCTCCATTAATCTTGCCATAAACGCTGTTCTCATATAAGCCGATGGTTCTAAAGCAATTATTTCTTTATCACATATCATATTAGCCATCTCTATTGTTGTTTTTCCAGTTCCTGCACCTATATCCAAAATGATTCCATCTAAATCCTTAACCATATCAGCAAATTTGTTTAAAACAATTTTTTTGTTCCCTATCTGTGAAAGAGCTGATAAATCATAAAATTCTACTGTCTCTCCGTATACATTCTCAATTTCATTCAATCCCGTCATTCTCCTTTTTTATTAAATGTCTTTTTTCCAAATCATAAAATATATTTTTTATGTCACCAAAATTGTCATAATCAACGATATTCATATAGCCCACTTTCTGACATATTTCAGACCATAATTTTGATACATATATTTGATATTGCGCCATGGACATTTTTTCTGTTCTATTTTGCTTAAATAAAATCTCTAAAGCTTTCTTTACTGCATCCGGCCATATTTGTTCAAACGTTTCTTTTACTGATGGTAACATTACATTTCCTATAGTAACACCAGAGGGTATATTTACTTCCTCTTCTACATTAATACTTAGTGTTCCATATTCATCTCTTGGCATATGCAAGAAAGGAAGCCATATTACCGGACCATGGGTATTGACCAGACAGAGCCGCCCTGTGGAAAATGTCAATTCTATTCTATGATATAAATGTAATGGATGGTCTATATCGTTACGATCCACATTGGTATTCACTATAAATGTTACCGGAACCATTCCAATTATACCACTAATAACTCTGTTACCCCCTCCTGCCATAGAAGTTGTATAAGATTCTGCTACATTTCCCAATTTCCATGTTGATAAGCCTCCCAACGCACACCCCAATATATCTATTCCATCATATAATACATGTATAGCGCATTCCAAGGATGCATTTATAAGATGAGCATGTTTACTTATTATTTGTGCCGCCTCTAAAAAATCTCGAATTGGCTTGATATACCGATAAAATGGATTCAACATAAAAGCGGCACTTCCGGATTCTCTTATACAATTAACAATTTCTACCTCATGAGCAGGATGTTCTAATAATGTTGGTATCCCTTTTGCAAGTATACTTTTAGCTATATTGGCACCGTTTCCACCTCCAGCCGCATTAGGTACAACTACACATGCTGCATCAACATTTTGATTTATTTCTTTAATATCCGTATACATTGGCACATTTAGATTCTTTGAAAGAAGTCTGGATCTATCGCTTCCTTTTCCCAATATACCCATAAGCTCATATTCTTTACTTTCTGCAATAGCTTTCAAATAAATTTTCCCAAATCCTGTTCCACATACTAAAATCTGTTTTTTCTTCATATCTTTCCCTCTGATTTGAACTTATCTATTTTTTTAAGTTCATCTAACACTTGATATTTTTCAAGATAACTTGCCATTGTATAAATTCCATCCTTCCTAGGCATTTCAAATATTGCATTGGCAGTAATCGCTAATATTTCGCCAGTTAAAACACTCGGATTTTTTCCTTCAAAATAAATGCATCTACTATCATTTCCTTTATTTTGTCTTACCCATATAAAAGCTTTTTGGTTGCTATTTTTCTGTCCCATTAATGCATTTACTAAATCTTTTTTTTGACAATGCGCCTTATTTACTATTGAAAATAAACTTACAGGTGCCGCCGTATATGAATCAATATTAAGCATATATTTCCCTTGTATAATTTCTTGAATTTCTTCTGTAACATATGGCAATATAGATAATTTCGAAATTCTTGTTGGAAGATTCAGCGGACTTCTTTTCTGAGCAGGTAAAATTTTTCCATTTCGCACACATGCCATAGGAATTCCAGCTTTATAACTTTTTATTTCTTCCACATAATCGATTGCGGCAGCTTTTGAAAAATTATAGACACCTCCAATAATCATCTCTATTAAGTCATCATTGAAAGCTTCTTTAAGCACAGAAGACAACATCCATCCTGATAACCCCGGAAATATTCCCGAACCAACTATAGCGGTACCTTTCATGCTAGAATTCCTCATTTTTCTAATTAAATGAATTCCTCCTGGGTCAACATACGGAATATTCTCTGCCATTGCTCCAAGTAACATTTTTTCACTATAGTCTGCGGAAGGTCCGATTGCTCCTATTACCAAATCACTTCCTTTAAAGAATTTTCCAATATTACTTTCCTTATCAATATCAAGTTCAAATAATTGGATGTTGGGAGCCATATACATTCCTGTATCTTTTATTGTTTCTATATTCCGTACACTGACTCTTAATGAATAGCCTAACTTACTTAAAACCTTACACGCTGTCACACCAACAGTACCTGTTCCGCCAAGAATACAGATTGTTCTGCGATTATTTATCATTTTCTAGTTCCCTCATAATAATATCAAAAATGTCATTACTATTAGATTCAAATTCTCTAACGTTACCTAAAACAGCCTTTTCCCAAGATTTAATAGCAACTGAATTTCCGTCAATTATGCTTATATCTCCTAAATATAAATCACTTTCTTTTGCTTTAGATGGATTTATTAAAAAAATGCGGTTAATAATAATGTTTTCCCCCAATAGTTCACTTGCCTTAGTTATGCATAAAGAAGCCATTTCGGAAAAGGCAATAATATATTTCTTTTTAACATTTATGTCTTCATGACATCTTTCAATTATTTCTTGCCCTCCCACTCTCTTACAACTTATGTTTGAAGCGCTCAACTTTTCTATAAGAACATCTCTTATTTCATTTTCGTTATCCCCAAATATATATACAACAGTATATGAATTTCTTGTTTGATTTCCTGCATTACTATGCATTTGATTTTTTGAAGGATTTTTACAATCCGATATATACTGAGCAATCCCCATAATTGTTGGCATCGTCAACGATGCCCGTAATATTTCATCAAATCTCATGCCTTGTGCTTCTTGTATGTCACTAACTATGCGCCCAGAAATCTGAGATAATAACAAAGAATCAAGTCCATTTTCTAATAAATTATCTTCATAATCAATATAATCATTTCCAGAAATAGAGCATACGATTTTTTTGATACTTTTAGCAAGTTCTACATATTCCTTCTTTTGCGAAATTAAAGTTGCTTTTGCATTATGCTTTACCTTGATGTTCTTTTGTATACTCTCTGCCAGTCCTTTTCTGTCTATTTTGCCATTAGTAGAAAGTGGAAAACTCTCTACATTTACAAACTCTGAAGGAATCATTGCTGGTGGCAAAAAAAAGGCTAACTGCTTTCTGTATTCTTCTTTCGTATAGGAAATGCTCGATATTTTATTTTTTATAAAAGCTATCAGCACACCCTTCCCTATACTTTGATTATAAACCACGCAACAATCTTCAATATTTTGCATTCCACGTATTGCATTTTCTATTTCCGCAATTTCTATTCTATGCCCATTGATTTTTACCTGATTATCTAATCTGCCTAAAAATTCAATGTCGCCATTCTCTACATATCTTCCATTATCTCCAGTGAGATAAATCCTGTTCTTTTCTTCTTCCAGATAAACAAATTTTTCTTTTGTTAATATTGTATCTCCTAAATAGCCTTCTGCCAAAGAATATCCTCCTATGGCAATTTGCCCCGAAACATATTCCGGACAAATTCTCAATTCCTCGTCTACAACTCCCATCCACTGTCCAAGCAAAGCTTTTCCATATAATATAGTAGGCCTTTCTTCTATTTCATCAATTTCATGATATATAGACCAAATCCCACCTTCCGTAGCGCCTCCCAAACTAATCATTTGAGCGTTGGTCATAATCTTTCTTAGTCTTCCTGGCAGACTAGTATTTATCCAATCTCCGGATAACAGTACTAATCTAACTGTCGGATAACTCTCCGATTTAGACGCAAAAGCATCTAACATTTCCGCCTGTGCTGGAACACTATTCCACAAGGTCACTTTGTATTCATTAAGTAATCTGCCCCAATGGGATGCATCTGGTCCTTTTTCTGGATTCGGTAATACTAATGTTCCACCAACTCCCAATACACTAAATATATCAAATACAGAAAGATCAAATGACAGTTCCGCAATACCAAGGATTGTATCCTCTTCCGAGATATTATACATATTTTCAATAGATATAAGAGTATTTTGTGCCGCAGTATGTGACATTACTACACCTTTAGGCTCTCCTGTAGAGCCAGAAGTAAATATTACATATGCAATAGGATTTTGGAATTCTGGATGCTTTTCTAATCGGTATTCCAAATTCTGAAGTATCATATTTACTTTTTTCTCATCCAATTCCACAATAACATTTGCTTTTGATAAAATTTTTTCTTGTCGTGCCAATGGCTGTTTTATATCAATAGGTAAATAAGAAAATCCAGCAATCAAAACACCCATTACTGCTGCAATTTGATTTACAGATTTTTTCATTCTTATCGCAACCAGTCCAGTTCTATTTTCCACAAATTCTTTTCTTAAATAACCTGCTATATATTCTGCTCTTTCCAACAATTCTCCATATGTCACTGTTTCAACAGCATCTATTACGGCAGTTTTATTAGAATTCTTTTTCGCATACTTAACAAATCTCTGTTGAATACGAGATTGATTCGTAATACCTTTATTTCGTTCGCAAATTACTTTTTTCTTACTCGCACTTGGCACTATAATTTCCAATGGATTCTTCCATTCTTCCGAATGTTTTATTCCAAGTATTCTTATTGTTTCAGTAAAAGACTCAAACATCTCCGTTACAATAGATTCTTTTATCGCACCTTTTCTTGTATCCCAGCTTATCATCAGGCCTTTTTCTTGATCTTCTGAATCTATCTCATCGACTATCTGACAATCAATCCATACTTGAGGGGTATGACTAAACCCATATTCAATAGTGCCTACAGTGCCATCAGTCTTCAAAACCCCTGTAAATACGATCGGCATTAATAATTCCTTTTCTTCAGACACTTTACTCAGTTCTCTTAGCACTTCGACACCAGAAAAAGAATTATGCTCTAAATCCTCCATCAATCTTTTTGTAATTTCTTTGACTCTTTCTATAAAACTCATATTTTGAGTTACATTTACTTCTAGCAAGTTCACTGCTGTAAAGTCTCCTACTATGGAATTAGTATTATTTCCGATAGTTGGTCTATTTTGAATTGGTAAATTGAGTGTAAAATGTTTATTCGAACTCCACCTTGAAATAACTTCTGCGTATATACCAATAAGCACCGATGAAACTGTTACTCCGTATTCTCCTGCAATTTCCTTTATACGTTTCCAGTCAGACTGATTAATATGTTTCTGAAATCGATAAAATTCATATGTATTTTCACACTTATCTGCGGCTCGTCCATCTTGTGGAAGAATTGGAGCCTCCGGTAATTTTTTCAGTCTTTCTAACCAATACATTCTATCCTGATGCCATTTTAAACTTCCTTTACGTTGTTGATTGAACATTGCATAATCTGAAAACTTATACCTTATTTTTTCTAATGAAGCTCCTTTCAAAAGTTCTCCCATTTCAGAAATCAGAAGTTGCACACTTGCAAAATCTGAAACAATTAAATCAACAAGTAGATGGAAAAAATTTCCTTCTATACGCTTCGTTATTAGCACTTTAAATAATGGAGGTTCCTCCGTATGAAAAACATATTCACTAAAATCTTCCCTAATCTTAGATAAAGTATCTACTTTTTCCCTCTCTGCCATTTTTTGTAGATTTACTATTTTAATTTCATAATCAATCTCATCTCTCTCTAAAATTTCAAATCCGACCTCTGTTACTTTCGCTCTTAGCATTTCATGCCTATTTACCAATACTTTCCAAGCTCTTGATAGTTCTTCTGCACTGTAGGAACCAAAATCAACCTCAATATATCCTTTACATCCAATTCCACCCCACTTCACAGCTTCTGTTTTTCCAACTAAATAGGCTGCTTGCACATCAGTCAAAGGATATACATTAGTTTCATAATCATTATCCGTAATAAACTCGTCTATCGTTTGTTTTTTCTTCAAAATTTCAATTATTTCTTCTTTATATTTTTTAACTTTCTCTTTAGAATTTTCTGTAAAATTCCCTTTGGAATCTTTATATTTTAATTTTCCATCAACAGTTTCAAAAGTAACGCCTTTTTTTTCAAGCTCTACTAATAATTCTCCTGCTACTTTTTTCGTGTCCTGCATTTTTTAAATTTCCCCCTCTTCTACAAATTCTGCTATATCTGTATTTTTTCTCTTATCAACCAATTTTGTTAGTGCGTTAATTGATGGATTCATAAAGACCTCTTTCATGCGTACCTCTATTCCGCAACGAGCATTAATAGCCGCAACAAATCTAGCCGCAAGCAAGCTGTCTGCACCTATCTTAAAAAGGTTCTCATCCAAATCAGCCACTTTATTTTTCAATAGCTCCTCCCAAATCATCAGTACAATATTTAATACTTTGTCAGACATTATTTCCACACTATCAGTTTTCTGATATTCTGCCAATCTTCTTCTATCAACTTTTCCATTTGCATTAAGAGGAAAATTTTCTAATCTGTTTATAGAATTCGGTATAGAATACTCAGGAAGATGTATCTTAAGATAATCTTCTATTTCACTCTCTGCAATGTACTCTCCCAAGTAAAATGCAACTAATTCTTTATGGTATTTATCCCCCTGAGCAACAACTACGGCTTCTTTTATTCTTGAAATACTTTTTAATACACTTTCAATTTCTCCCAACTCAATTCGATGTCCACGTATCTTTACTTGGGTATCCATTCGCCCTAAAAACTCTATCGTTCCATCTGCCCATCGCCTTCCCCGATCTCCTGTTCTATACCAACGTTCCCCTTTTACATCCGTAATAAACTTTTTCATTGTTAGCTCTTCATCATTAATATAGCCTTTCGCCAGACTTCCACCTCCAATTTGCAATTCACCAGGAATATCAACTCCGCACTCCACAAAATTTTCATCCGTAATCCTATATTTCTGTTTTGGTAATGCTTGCCCATAAGGAATAGAATTCCACAATTTATCTACTTTTGAAACGCAATAATAGTTGGACCAAATTCCGCCTTCTGTCGCTCCGCCCAACGCTACAAATTGCGAGTTTGCTGAAGTTACTTTATACCATTTCTCCGGTAAATATAAAGGAATCCAGTCCCCTGACACTAATGCCAACCGCAATTTACCAAAATGATTATTTTCCCCCATTATCAAAAACATGTCCAATAACGCGGGGGCACTATTCCAAATAGTAATTCCATAAATCTCTATCAGATTTTTCCATACTTCTGGATCTCTAAAGTCGTCTTCATCAATTAAAACAATTGTCCCTCCAACAGTTAAAAGACCAAATATGTCAAAAACCGACAAATCAAAATCAAATGCTGATATATTTAATACGGAATCTTCCGCACCAATATTCCACATATGTAAAATTTCTTCTATTGTATTCATTGCAGCCACATGACTCATTTCTACTCCTTTAGGTTCTCCGCTAGAGCCCGATGTATAAATAATATAGGCAGTATCTTTTGAATTATTTTCAATACACCCAGTCCATGGATTCTCTTCTAAAAAGGCTTCATCCTGCAATACAAGAGCCGGCTTGACATTTTCTATGATTTTTTTCCGACGTCCTAACGGCTGCTTCATCGCAATCGGAACATACGCTGCACCTATTGCAAGAATTCCTAACAATGCAGCTACTTGTCCAATACCTCTCGGCAATATAACTACAATCTTATCATTTCTTCTTACTCCTCTTTGCCACATATAGTTTGCTGCACGCAACGCATATAAACGCAACATCTTATAAGAAACTTTCTCATTTTCATAGATAAGCGCAATTCTCTCTGGATATTTCAATGCATTTTCATAAAATTCTCCATGTAATGTTTCCTTTCTATTAGAAAACTCTCGATCGTTCATCATATACATTTCCTTTCCTCAACTATTCCACATTCTTTTTAAGCCATTCTACGACTCTCACAATAACCTCATCTTCTATAGTACCGCCTTCATCCTTTAATGGAGAACTTACCTTAGAAAGTGAATGTCCCAACCCTTTAAACAAAATTATATCTGCATTATTCCTTGCTGCCTTTGCTATTTGCACAGCTTCTACCGGAGAAATCCATCCGTCATTCAAACCATGAAGTACTAAAATAGGTAATTGGATTTTTTTTATGTCATCTAATATTCCTGCCCATGTTTCTCCAGGAGCATTTTCAGCAAATCGAATTAAAGTAGTAGGATCTGCAACTATTTCATCTGCCAATGGTATCCAATTATCTATTATGCTGAATCTTCCTTTCCCTTCTGGATCAAGTTCTTCATTAAATTTCATATTTCCCTCCTTATCCGTACCAAGAATAAGTAAATACAGAGAGAAAGAGATAGATGTGGAGTCCGGTATGCAATTCAAAAAATCCGAAATTTCTAATATGCTATCATTATTGTTATCCAACTCTTTCAACTTTTCTACTGTAAGTTCGCGCAATATATAAGAGAAATAGGAACTCCATCCTTCTGCAATACCCGACTGAAGAATCAAAGCCTGCGCATTCGGAAAATCTGAAACTAAAGTTGTACAAACTCGTACTCCTTCACTCCATCCATAAAACAGAATTCCTTCCACTTCAGACAAGCCAGAAACAAATCTCGTTACCTCTCTGGCATCCCGAATAATTATTTCTATATCATAATTTTCTCTTTTATCATAACGAAATACCGCATATCTAGCTTTCACAAACCCTTCGCTCAATAAATCAAAATTACGGGATACTATACCTCCCATGGATTCAACTGTAGCGTGCCGATCAGATGGACCGGAACCATGAAATAAAATAATCGTTTTCCATTGACCTTGCCTTTCTGGCAAATCTAATTCTCCTGAAATTTTCATTCCATTTTCCAAAGTAATTTCCAATTCTTTTACAAACATATTTTTATTCTCCCTAATATTTTTCCATAAATTTCTTTATATTATTTACATAAGCGCCAAAAATATCAGTAATATATTGTTTATCAAAGATGTCAATAATATAATCCCATGAAATCTTCAAATATCCCAAATCATCTCTTACATGGTGATCTAAAACCACCTGCGGTGTTTGGCTTATCGCATATTCTTCTTTGAATGAATATCTTTTTTTTGTTACCTTAGACACATTCCCCTCCAGCATACAAGTAAACACTACTGGCATAATCGCTTTTCCTGCTCTACCTGAAGAAAGCATTTTTAATATATTGCTTCCTTCAAATTTTCTATATTGAACTAACCGCCACATCTGTTCTTGAGTTGCTCGAATAGCATCCAATAAAGAATCCGTTTTTTCTTGGTATGATATTACTGCATTGTTAGTAAATTCACCCAGTATCCCATTCACATCTTCATGCAATAACTGTCTATTAAACAATGTTACATTTATGGAAAGTCCTGGAGTTTCACTATATTGTGCCAGTGTTTTCATAAAAATTGTAGAAATTACTGCAGCAGGAGTAAAATGATAGTTTTTTATTTTCTGATATAATCGTTGTGTTTCTATAAAAGAAAAATCACATTCAATTCTATCAAATCTTACATTCTGCACTTCTGCAAATTTTTTCTGGTAATTCAGTTTGGGAAAGCTCGGCATATTTTTTACTTTTTCTTTCCAGTATTCTTCAGCTTCCAAATCTCCTTTATCTGTTTTTAATCTCATGTAATTCATAAAAGAGATTCGTGGAAATTTAACATCTTTTCCATAGTACAAACTGAAAATCTCGTTCAACAGTAATTTTGCACTCCATGCATCCAAAATAATACAATCAAAATCTACATGTAAAACACTTGTCTTTCCTGATGTTTTCCCAACGCAAAAATGGAACATGGGCCATTTATAATAATTATACCTATGATGACTTCTCTCTAGCCGCTTTTGCTCTCTATCATTCCCATCATATAATGAATAAACTGGCACAGAATAATATGGCACATTATCTAAAAAACTCGCTTTCCCCTCATGTGTTACAATCAACCGTAATGCATCATTTTTAGAAATAACCAGATTTATCATTTGCTCAAGTCGTTCAACATCCAAAGATTCTATTGTATATTCGATGTAATAATGCGCATTTATATTTCCCAACTCACACCCAGCCGTTTGTCCCACAACATAAGCTGTTTGTATTGATGTTAATGGAATCACATTTTTTTCGATCATTCGAAAGAAATCTAAAATTTGACCTTTAGCCATTTTAAGAATCCTTAATGTTTCCGGTGCCAATTGTCTGTTTTTAGATCTGTATCGAATTTTCTCCCCTTCTCCCCAAATTTGAATGCCATTCTCTCTAAGTTGCTCCAAAAACTCCAAAATATCGGTATCATTATTAAATATGTATTTACTCATTACGTTTCCTCTAATATATATCTTTCGATTTTGCTGATAGTCGGATACTCAAATAACTTGCCGATATCCATAAAACACCCTATTTTCTCCGTCATTTGGTTAGTAATTTGTATTGCCTGTATCGAATTTCCACCTATTTCAAAAAAGTTATCATTTATATCAATATTTTCAATTTTTAAAACTTCTCTCCAAATTGCGAGTAATTGCTCCTGAAGTTGAGTAAGCTGTTTACAATTATTATTCTTTTTAAAAATAGGCTTTCTATTTTTTTCTGCAACAATCAAAATTTTATGAATATCCTTTTTCCCATTTGAATTAAGCGGAATAGCATTCGTTTTAATATATTCTGTTGGAATCATATAGATCGGAAGATCTTTTTTTAACATTTCCTTATAAAACTTGTCTATCCGGTCACGATACCTTTTTTCCTCTACTAATACAGCACATATGTCTTCTATCGCATTATCCCTTTTAAAAAAAACAAACGCTTCAGTTATACCTTGAATCCTTCGTAATGCAGCTTCAATTTCGCCCAATTCTACCCGATATCCATTGATTTTTACCTGATTATCCAATCTTCCAAGAAATTCAATATTACCTTCATTCCAATACCGTCCCACATCTCCAGTACAATACAATCGTTCCCCAGTTCTATCTAAAACAACAAACTTTTCTTCTGTTTTTTCATTATCGTTTAAATATCCCTGTGCAACGCCATCTCCGGCAATATAAAGTGTTCCCGGTACCCAGTCAGGGCAATCTTCCATATTCTGATCCAGAACATAATACTTCTGGTTTGCAAGCGGTTTCCCATACGGAATACTCTTCCAATCTTCCGGCACAATCTCTGGGATCTCGAAATGATTGGACCAAATACTGCCTTCCGTCGCTCCTCCAAGTGCAACAATCTCAACATTCTGAAACAGATTACGGATTCTCCCCGGAAGTGAAACCGGAACCCAGTCGCCACTCATCATTACCAACCGCAACGATTGTGAAGTTACCTGCCTTTGATATTCCTCATATTCTGCCAGCATTTCTACAAAAGCTGGCACGCTGTTCCATACGGTAATATTCTCATGATTCAACCAGTGAATCCAATGCGCTGGATCTTTTCCATATTCCGGATCCGGAAGAACCAATTTCCCACCTGCGCCTAAAACGCCAAAAACATCATAAACAGACAGGTCAAAATGAAGATTGGAGATTCCAAACGCCGTATCCTGTTCTGTAATCTGATAGCGTGCATTGATATCCAGTATTGTATTCACTGCATTATGGTGAGTAATCATTACTCCTTTCGGCATCCCGGTTGTTCCCGACGTATAGATTACATACGCAAGGTCTCCCGCCTTATTCTCCTGTGCTTTGTATTCAGAATCGGTTTTTAATCCAGACACAGAAATACAATCCCACTCGTGCAGCCATTCGGTATCCTGATCATACGCCTGATTCTGCACAAGAATGATTCTTGTTCCACTGTCACGGAGAATCTTTTCAACTCGTTCTCTCGGATTATGGATATCTATCGGAAGATATGCGGCTCCGGCAAACAGGATTCCATAAACAGCAACTACCTGCTCCCACCCTTTTTCCATAAATACAGCTACCGTCTCTTCTTTTTTTATTCCCATGCTCTTCAACTGCCCGGAAATGTAAAACGCCTCTTCTTTTATCTCCCGATAAGTCATCCGCCTGCTGCACGTTACCAGCGCCTCCTTATCCGGAAATTTGTCTGCCGCCTCCAAGAATAATCCATCCAACGTTTTCTCTTCAAATTCAGCCGCCGTTTCATTCGCCTGACGCCGTTTTTCTGAAATTTCCGCTGTTACCAGACTTGCCGTTTTTTCCTGCATGATCTCCGGATGAACTGCTAGCGTATGAAGCAGGCCGGTATATGCCCGGAACATCTCATCCAGCATTCCCGGATAAAATAATTCGTCCACGGAATCCCAAAACAGGCATAAACAGCCATCCATTTCAACCACCTGATGATCCAGCCACACCTGCGGCGTCTGTGAAATGTTATAGTTCAGTTTTCCAAGCCACTTTCCTTCATTCCACTGCTCCACGCCAAGGCCACTGGTAAACACTACCGGCATAATAGCGCCCCGCATATTTCCAGTCTTTTTCTTTAATTCGCGCTCCAGTTCAACCGCGCCATAAGCTGTATGCTCCAGATCTTCTGTAAGCTGCTTCTGAATTGCCTTTGTCCTTTCCGCAAAATTATTCCCTGCATTCTTTATCTCCAGCAATGTCAGTGTTGTAAAATCTCCAACCAGATTGTTCACTTCCGGATGCAATTGTTTCCGGTCAAACTGCGTCAGATTAAGTGTAAAATCCTTATTACTGCTCCACAAGCGGAGAGTCTCCGCATAAGCACTCATCAAAAGAACAGAAGGCGTTACCTCCAGTCTTCCCGCCGCGTCTTTTACAGACTGCCATTCTTTCTGTGACAGTTTTGCGCTCCGGCGACAGAAACGCTGCTCTGTAATCTGGCTTTCGTTCTTTGCAAGCGGCAGATCCGGTGCGTCCGCAAAAGTCTCCACCCGGTCTTCCCAATATTTTTTATCTTTCTCATAAGCAGAGGTAGACTTTATCTGCTCCAGTCCCAGCACGTAATCCCGGAAAGACAAAGTAATCGGCATTTCCGCTTTTCCATTTCGATATACTTCTGCCCACTCATTTAAGAGATGGAACATACTCCAGCCATCAAAGATAATATTGTCAAAACTGATATGGATTCTATGCTTCTGGTCCTCTATTTTAGTGATTCGCACATCAAACAGAGGCCATTCATCTGTCTGAATTACCTGATGAGACATCTCTGCCCGTTTTTCATCCAATGCCTTTTCTTTTTCTGTCACTTCCAATTGTCGGATATCCGTCACGTCAATATGATACTGGGGAGTATTCTCCAGTATGCGCTGCATACCATCCGGCTGGATAATAACACGCATCATCCCATGCCTCTGTATCAACAGATTCCATGCCGTCTCTGCGCACTCAGTATCAAGGCCGTCTGCATCCAGTTCAAAATAACAGTGCGTTGCAACATTCCCCAATTCATACAATCCGCTTCTGCCAAGCCAGTAAGCATACTGCACATCGGTTAATGGGAACGGATGATATGCTTCCTCCAGATTCGGTTTGATCTGCAGTGTATCTTCTTCTTTCTGTTCGGACTGTTCAATAGCTTTTGCCAGAGATTTTACGGTCAGATTTTCAAAAATCGTGCTGATCGTTATTTTGCAGCCGAAGGTTTTCTGTACTTCCGAGATCAACCTTGTGGCAATCAGCGAGTCTCCCCCAAGGCTAAAATAATTATCTTCAATTCCGATATTTTCATATCCAAATAATTGTTTCCAGATATCTAAAAGCTTTTCTTCTGTTTCTGTCGTTGCCTTTGAAAATCGGATAACCGCAGTTTCTTCTTTAAAATCTTCCCGCAATTGCTTCCTGTTAATCTTCCCATTGGACAATGTTGGGAGCTGCTCCATGAAATGATAATTCTGTGGAACCATATACTCCGGCAGTTTTTCTGACAGATATTCCCTTAGTGCTCCATTATGATAGGACAGGACAGACGCCTGCTGTCTGCTGCAGCATATACATCTTCCATATCTCTCTGTCACAGCACAGTCTTCGCCCAATCCTGCCTCTGATAAACATTCTCTCCACAGCAGGCAATCCGGGGTAACCAGCCCTGCTTCTTTTCTCTTGTCCCGAATATCCGCAAAACCATTTTCCAAAAAAGCCGCTGTAAGTTCCTGAAGGTATGTCCTTACCACAAGGTCAGTCATCAGCAATATTCCGTTTGGCTTCAGTAATTCCGCTACTTTCTTTACCGCATCAGCAGCATCAATATTTCTATGTAAAGCATTTACCGATATCACAATGTCATAACTATGCAAGGACATCTGCTGCTTATCCATGCCTTCTTCCAGATTCAGCATCTCAAACTCGACTCTCTCATATCCCGCAAGTTCTTTCTCTGCTTCCTGCAGAAAATATTTTGAAGAATCCGCATAAGTATAAGCCACGCTTACATCTTCCAGTGCATTCAAAAACTGTCTTGTAATTGCAGTGTCCCTTGTACCAATTTCTATAATCTGGAGTGGCTCTTTTCTGCGTTCTTCTGCCAGAAGCCTTAATCCCTGCACCAGTCTTTCCACTGTTTCCTCGCAGCCCGGAATCCTCCGAAGCAGCATATTCGGAGCCAAAGCCGGCTCTTTCTGGTAAAATACGTCCAGCGGAACTTCATTCCCAGTAACCATATGCTTCAGATACGGCTTCAGTTTATTAAAATACGTTTCCGTATCTCCAGCTTTTTCCGGTACAGCCACTTCCTTCCCGGTACGCGATAGTCTGCCGTCCTCTTCTCTCAGGATTCCTTCCTTCTTTAAAATTTCCAACCATCTTGCCACAGTATTCTTCTGTGTTTCCGTAATGCTCCCTTTTTCAAAAATTTCCTTCTGCGAAAGAACTTCCTTCTCTGATACAAAAATGCCTAACTCTATGAGTGTCTCCAGCATAAGCTGTACACATCTCTGGTCTGCATAGGCAAGGAAATTTTTGTATGCTGTCTTCCGTTCCTGCTGCATCTGCCAATTGCTGACATCATCCTTCAGTTCTTTCCAGCCCCCGCCAAAGATATCTGTGCCGTACAAATACGTTGTAACTTTAGAATCTTCCTGTATCGGCGCTCCGATATAAGCAGCCAGCGTTTTATTGCCATGACCATCACTAACTGTATCAACAACTGCATGAGCCACACCCGGAAACTCCTGAATCGCATGTTCAATTTCTCCCAATTCAATCCTGTGTCCACGGATCTTTACCTGATGATCTTTTCTTCCCAAAAATTCAATTATCTCATCATCCCAGATTCTTCCGAGATCACCGGTCCGATACCATCTTCCATACTGATCTGTGATAAATTTCTGCCCCGTAAGCGCAGAATCTCCCCTATATCCTTTTGCTACACCAAAACCGCCAATCCAGAGTTCGCCTTCTGCCCAGTAAGGGCAATCCCTTCCATACTCATCCACAACACGATATGCCTGATATCTGAGTGGCTTTCCATAGGGAATAGATTTCCAGTTTTTCGGCATCGGCAGGGTAACATTCTGATAATTGGACCAGATACTTGCCTCTGTAGCTCCTCCCATAGCGACAAACTGGCAATCCTCTGTCCATGCCGCAACCCTCTGCGGGAGATCCATCCCAATCCAATCTCCGGAAAGCATAACCGCCCTGATCGGCAGTTTCTGTTTCATGGATTCCGCCCGTATCAAAAGCATATCCAGAAGCACCGGCACTGAATTCCAAACGGTAATCTGATATTTCAACACTTGTTCCAGCCAGTAATCCGCATTCCTTCTCTCCTGCTCTGGAAGCAATACCAATGTTCCTCCTGCGCCTAAAATTCCAAAAACATCATATACCGACAGGTCAAAATCCATAGCTGATACAGCCAGCGCCCGATCTGCACTTGTCACATGGTACTTTTCATTAATATCCTGAACCGTATTCCATGCGCTTTCATGCGCAATCTCTACACCCTTCGGAACACCTGTAGAGCCTGACGTCATGATGATATAGGCGCTGTCCTTCGGCGACACCTCTGGCAGTCTCACATTTTCCTGTCCCTCTTCCATACCTTCCATCACAAGGATTTCCGTACCTTCCGGCCAGTCCAGTTTTTCGGATAATTCCCGATTCGTGACCACATAGCGGACTCCCGTCTTCTCATGGATTAACGCTCTCCGATCTTTAGGCTGGCTTAAGCTGACCGGAAGGTATGAATTTCCGGAAAGCAAAATTCCTAATGCCGACTCGATCTGTTCTATCCCGCGCGGCAGGGTAAGTGCAACCGGGACGCCCTTAATATCCTTTTCTGAAATTCCTGCCGCCACTGCTGTTGCCCGTGCTTTTAATTCCCCATAGGATACCGATCTTCCGCTTCCCGCATCAATAAGCGCAATATCTTCCGGGCAAACTTCCGCATGGTTCATAACAGCCCAATGCAGGCATTCCACACGCTCCGGCACTCCTGTACGCGCTGTATCTTCAATTTCTCTTTTTCTTTTTTCAGGAAGCACATCAAATCTCTGATTCCAGTCCTTCTTTCCCAATTCATGCAGAAGAATCTCAAAACTCTCCAACATATCCGGGATCATATTCTCCGGGAATAACTCATCCACGCTGTCCCATGTAAGCTGTACGCCATTTTCATCTTCATAACTCTGAAAATCATTCCACACCTGCGGCGTCTGGGAAATCATATAGGAAAACTGCCCCAGTTCATTCCGGAACGTATCATTTACCAACGGCGTTCCCAGATTGCAGGCAAAAACAACCGGCGCCACTGCCGATGCGTCACCACACATCTGCGCAATGTCTCTCTGTACTTGCACGCCGGAATATGCCGTATACTTCATATCCTCATGAAGCTGCTTCTGAATCCTGTCCAACAATTCCGCAAAAGTCGGATTTTCTTCGCAGTTAATCTCCAGCAATAACAGAGTAGTAAAATCTGCTATTACTTCCTCTAACCCCTGCTGCTCTGTTTTCCGGTTAAAAAACGGAATGTTAATAAGGAAACAATGATTCCTGCTCCATCGTTCCAGAACCACCGCATATGCAGTAAGAAGAACCATTGCCGGAGTTGTCTGGTATTTTTTTGCCCGCATTTGCAAATGATCCCATTCTTCCTTTTCGATTCTCACAATCCTGCGGTTGAACACCGTTTTTTCCACTTCTTGCGGACGTTTTGCCAATGGAAGGTCAGGGCCTTTTGGCAAATGCTCTAAACGATTCTTCCAGTATTTTTCTGCGTTTTTCCGTTCCTCCCCTTCTTCCTGTTTCTGCCGTTCTAGATAGGAAGCAAAATTCCACCCTTTTGATTCTTTCGGCAGGTTTTCCCCTCGGTAAGCAGATGCCAAATCCCTCAATAATATCTGCAGACTCTGTACATCAGCAACCAAAAGTGCCATGTCCACATGAAGGCGTGCCTTATTTTCAGGAAAAAGCGTAAGCTCTATTCCTGCTACTTCGCCTTCCTCAATCTTTAACTTCCGATGGGATAAACGTTCTCTGACAGATACTGCCATTGCCTCTGCTTCCTCAGATGACATCCGGGAAAAATCATGAACCTTTATTTTTTCACAATACGGCTTATCCAGGATTTTCTGTGTTCCATCATCCAAAAAGCAGGCGCGCAGCATAGGATGATGATACTGCAGTACATTCCATGCTTTTTCCAGACGCTCCGGATCTATATTTCCCCCATCAAACTCTAAATACGCATGACAGTCTATTCCTCCAAGAGCCTGTTCTTCATCCCTGCCAACCCAATATGCATACTGTACGTCTGTTAAAGGAAACGGCTGTTTCATATCCTTTTCCGGCGTTATCTTAGATTCTTGCGCCCGTTTTTTGCCCGCTTTTTTCTTCATGCTGCGCTGGATCAGCGCCCACCAGCCTTCAAGGGTAGGATTTTCCATCAATGAACCGAATGAAACCTTAACCCCCTGTTTTCTCCACTGGTTTACCAGACGCATGATTGTCAGGGATGAAAGCCCAAGCTCCAGCAGATTTTCGGAATCCCCCAAATCTCTGGCTACCGGCAGCTTTTGTTTGATCTGTTCCTTTATCTCTATATATTCCATGATTCTGTCTCCTTCTATTTTTCCTGCGCCATACGTTCTAATGCTTTCTTATCTATTTTTCCTACGCTGGTCAGCGGCCATGTCTCTACCCGTTCTATCTGATCCGGCATTTTATACGCCGCAACGCCTATTTCCCGCAGGAACCTGTGTATTTCCTGCAAATCGATCCCGGCTTCATCATCGGTCACAAGGAATGCACATATCCGGTTTCCAAGGGTTTCATCCGTAACGCCGACAACGGCTGCCTCTTTGATTTTCGAATGCCTGCAAAGATAAGCTTCAATCTCTGAAGGCATGATCTTTTCTCCGGCGCGGTTAATCTGCTCTTTGATCCTCCCGCCCAAACGTAACCTTCCGTCTTTCGTCCACATAGCTTTATCGCCCGTCCGGTAAAATCCGTCCGACGTAAAGCTCTTTTTATTCGCTTCCTCCGCCATATAATAACCATCAATCGTATACGGGCCTCTGGATAATAATTCCCCAAAAACTCCTTCCGGTACGGCCTTATCTTCTTCATCCACAATCTTCACTTCATCCGCAGGAGACACCGGAGTTCCCTGGCATCTTGCGATCAGGGAACCTTCATCCTCCGGGCTAGTAAAGGACAGTAGCCCCTCCGCCGTACCAAATACCTGCATCAGTTTACACGGCCATTCTTCAATGATCTTATCCGCAAGGGAATCTTCCAGCATTGCGCCGCCCACCTGCAAAATCCGCAGGCTGGATATATCATAATCTTCATCCCATTCCAGCATTTCCATGCACACAGTAACCATAGCAGGAACCAATGCCGTTATCGTGACACCTTCCTCTGTAATTGCGTCAAGGATATCATCCGGGCTGGTCGCAGACGCAAGCACAACTTTTCCTCCCACGTCCAGCGTGCCTAAAAGCCCCGGGCAGCATAACGGGAAATTATGAGCTACCGGAAGAGACGCCAGATAAACGTCACTGCTATCCAGACGGCATCTCTTCGCGGACATGCGGGCATTATACATATAATCCGTATGGGTGCGCGGAATCAGTTTCGGAACCCCTGTCGTCCCGCCGGACAGCAAAAGCACCGCCGTTTCATACCCATCCACAGCCGGAAATGCTCCATTTTCTCCATACGTTTCCGCAATCATTCCACTGATATCCCCGGATTCGCTATCTACAAATATATGCCGGATACATGAATATTTCTCTTTCATCGCATTTGCCATCGGCACATATGAAAATCCCAGATATTTCTCCACCACAATATAAGCGGCCGGCTTTGCCAGTTCAATAATTCCTTCCAGTTCCGCCTCCCTGTGGGCCGGCAGCATCATGATTGGCACCGCCCCAATCTTGGAAAGCGCAAAAAACACGATCACAAAAGAAATCCTGTTCGGAAGCTGCACAAGCACTTTGTCTCCCTTTAAAATCCCTTTACGCAGAAAAGCTGCCGCAAGACAATCTGCTTTTTGCTTTAATTCCATATAACTGATCTCGTCTTCACTGTCCGTGACCGCAATTCTTTCTCCATATTTTTCCGCCCACCTATCAAGCTGTTCTCCAAATCCACATCTCTCCCAGCCTTCCAGATTCTCATATTTGCTCATATCTTTCTTATAACCCATTTTATCTGTCTCCTTTCTTATGCGCCGCCACATACGCAGCATATCCTTTGATCCTGACCGGATACAGAAACCAGTCCTGATCTTTCTTATCTTTTTCTGCAATTTTCTCGTTTCTGACAGAGAAGAAATCCATTCCTCTTCCTAATCCAATTCCAAGCGCCTTTACATATGCCTCTTTCGCCGCCCAGTACTGAAAAAACAGATCCGGTCCTTCATTTTTTACATCTTCCGCTTCTTCTGCAGTATAAAAATTTTCCGCTATCTCCCTATAGTCCGGGCACTCTGCCATCTCCTGCACATCTACTCCGATATCCATTCCGACAGCGAATACCGCCAGTATGAATTCACCCGAGTGCGAAATGTTAAAATCCACTGTCCGCTTTCCCGCAATCTTTTTATGATAAGGCTTACCCAGTTCATTGACAGAAAAATCAATCGTTTCCATATCTAAGTATCTTTTTAAGAGGATCCGCACGACAACCTTCCCGGCTATATAACGCATCCTGTCTTCAGGAAAACGGAATCTTCCGGCTTGCTCCAATTCCTGCCCACTCAGGATATATTCATGGTTCTTCCAGAAATCTGTCATTTCAGGCCAGCGGATACACCATATATGTATCTCATTTTCACGGATATAAAGTTTGTCTGCTGACAGAAATTCCTTTTCTCCGTATCGTTTAATCTCCATTTTTCATTCTCTAAAGCAGTCTCATGACCTCACTTATTACTTCGTCTTCACAATCCCTCAGATAAAAATGTCCTCCCGGAAATATCCGGTAGTTAAAATCATTGTCCGTATACTTTCCCCATTCCAAGATCGCACTCTCATCCGCTTCGTCGTCCTTTTCTCCGCCAAATGCAGAGATAGGTGTATGCAGCACTACTCCCGCTTTATCATAATACGTTTCATCCATGGTAAAATCCGCCCGCAGCATAGGCAGAAAGAAATCCAACAATTCCTGATTCTCTAGTATCTCTTTTGGCGTCCCTTCAAATCTTCCCAGTTCCCTCTTAAACGCTTCATCCGGAAGATGATAGATTGGATTTGGCTCCGGAATACTAGGAACCCGGCTGCCGGAAATAAACAGACATTTTGCAGTATATCCCGCTGCCTCCAACCGTTTTTCCAGCTCATAAGAGATCTTCCCACCCATACTGTGTCCCCATAAGGCATACGGTCCGTACACAACCTTTCTTACAGCCTCTTCCAGGTCATCTAACATAACCGACATATCTATATACGGTTTCTCCATGATCTGTTCTTCCCTTCCCGGAAGCTGAACTGGACATACCGTTACTTTCCCCTGCATCTTTTTCGCCCACTGGTTATAAGCAGAAGCACCGCCTCCCGCAAATGGCAGACAAAACAAGGTTATTTTCTCTTTACTAATATTTTCCGTATTTTTTATCAATTTCATATTCACTTTTATATTCCTCTGGCATAATGTTCTTTTTCTCTCTGTTTACCATCATTTTGTAATATGTTTTTCTCAATCACTTCTTATTTCTACCTGTAATTAGTTATATCTAACTCTTTGTCAAAAAAATTTTTGATCCATCCCAATATCAAACCGGACGCCAAAACAATATGCGCTACCATAATCCCGTTTACGATCAGGGAATATCCAATCACAGAAAAAACACCTGCTATCGCGCATTCAATAACTAAAATTACCCTCGCGCGCATCCCATAAACTTTTTTCTCTTTCGCATCCAACTTCTTGCTGCTGGCATCTACCGGCGCCATGATAAATATAACGCCAACTGCGACAAACCATATGATCCGCATTTGCCATATTACAGCCGGAGCAGACGCCAGATACAGACTGCATAGAAGGACAAGGATACCGGAAACAGCCATGCAGCCCCCTGCCTTTTCCAAATGAATCCCTCCGGCATACTGCCTTAAAACAGTAAAGGGCAATAAAAAGACTATCATCTCCATCCAATTCCCCGTTATGATGCCAAGTATGACGATGATAAGGTATATTACCACCCTGCCCAGCAGTACGCCGTAAGCATATTCATACAGCCTGCGGTCTTTCTCTTCAAGAATCCCATTCCTGCTTTGTAGTTCAAAAAGCCGGCCAGCCATTTTTTTCCACACTAGAATTTCCTCATTTTCTTAACTTCTTCCGGCTCATCTTCCTGATAGTACAGCCAGTTGCACGCCAGATTTGCCGTATACGCCGTCAAGCAGAGTGCAAGACAGTTTACAGCTCCAAGCAGTTTGATTCCCAGGTTTTTTCTGATTATTTTTTTCATAGTTACAAAGCCTCCTTTTTTCCGAAAGTTTACACAAAAATCGCCCTCTTTTCAATTACCGTGGCAAAAACGGTAACTTTTTGGGCGATTTTTGCACGTCCTTATTTGATTGTAAAGATCAGCTTAACAGAGAACTCCCGTTCTCCTGCCTCCACTCGCATAATTCCCGCATACTTTTTAACCAGTTTTCCAACCGTGTGCAGTCCGATCCCGTGACTGTCCGCGTCTCTTTTGGTGCTTATGTACCTGTCCTTGTCCTTTAACAGAGGGACGACATACCCATTGCAAAATTCCATGACAAGGAAATGCCCCGCATTTCCCATATACATCCTGCATTCCACATATCTGCCATCTTCTGTCTTTTCTGCCGCTTCCAGTGCGTTATCCAAAAGATTCCCTACGATCGAGATCAAATCCAACTCTTCCAGAAAATCCAGTCTGAGATCATTACCCAGGGTAATCCTATAGGATATATCCTTAGATTCTGCAAGAAATTTTCTTTCACATAGGATGCTGTTCAAGATCGGATGCTCACAATATACACTTTTTTGAAGATTCTGAATCCGGACGCCTAAATGTTCCATGATGTCCTTAACCTCTTGATTCTCTCCTTCTTCTATCAAGCCGGCTACTGTACAGATAAATTTATTTATATCGTGTAAGAATGCTCTGTTATCCTCATTAACCTTATTCATATACTGCAGATTGGCAATCTCCGCCCTGCTTTTCTGGTATAGCCGGTCCATCTTCTTCACTTCTTCTGATTTTTCTACAAACCTGTCAAATACTGTGAAAATGAAGATATTCGTCATTAACAGAAGCGAAGCTCCTACCGGAACCATGACCCTGTTCATTCCTTCAAAAGAAGTGTGCGAATAAAACATACATCCTAACATAACGATCGTTGCGGTTGGCAGCATGAGCAGCACTGTAAATGTTTTATTTTCAATCGTCAGATAATCCCTTTTCCTTGTTACCTGATCAATGCATTTAATAAACAGAAATGTCATGGTACTCATCAGCAGGAGTGCTAATGTCTTTTCTGTTTCAGTCCTGAAGCCCTCGGACGCACCAGTCACGCCATATGCATTCGTAAGTGCCGCAAAGAGAAATTCGGGAATAATTGCCAGCACATAATAGCAGCATACCGTAACCAGCTTCTTCCATATATTTCCCCGGAACACAACCATAGACGCAATCATATAGATTACCGGAATCATTACCATATTAAGTATTGAGGATTCCAGGCGGTTGGTTCCGAACATTGCCAGTGCTGCGATACAATATACGAGAAATTTTTCCCAGAATCTTTCTCTTCTGTATGGGAGTATGTTCTTTTCCAAGTCCTCCAACAGATACATCTGAAGAAGACAAATCAAATAATCTCTTATTATCATACCATGCCGTTCCTTTCCCCAAGAAATGTTATCAGTGCGTCGGCAAACTGTCCTTTTCTCGACCTCGAAACATTCAACTGGATTCCAAACGGCAGCAACGCAACGTTCTTTTCCAATCCTTCCACTTTTGCCAAATTCACAATATAGCTGTTGTGTGCATACTCAAATCCCCTTCCGGCCAGACACTCATACAGATCACTTAAAGATTCCTTGCAATGCATCTCTTCTATCTTTCCCTGTCTGGCAATGTATATCGTACAGCCCCTTTTCGCCAGACAGATATATAAAATGTCTTCCGTATGGATGCGCATTATCCTTCCCGCCGATGTAACTGTCACGGAAGAATCTCCACAGCACAATTTCACTTTTAATAAAATCATAGGTATTTCCTTTTTCAGACTTCTGTCATGCAGATCCTTCATGATGTACCGGAACGGTTGTCCAACATTAATGCTGTCAGGAGTCGGTTCAAAACAGCCGGAGCAGAACACCAATATCGCTGCTTCATTATATTCCCTCAGCTTCAGTACTGTTTTATTTCCATCCAATCCAGGCATACGCATATCCATAAAAATCAGATCATGCAAAATATCCGCATCTTCCAATAATTCTTTTCCTGATTCATATTCATAAAACCGTATCTCATTCGAAGACAGAATCCCTTCCGTTTCTATGACCGTCTTTATTTTCTCCCTGTATTCTTTATCATCGTCGCAAATTGCTATTTTACACATATTCATCCTCCAGTGTTAGTTTCTTCTAACCCTTTCCCATAAAAAAACCATCTTGCAGAATCTGAATCCTAAGATTATTTGCCTGTTCCTATAACTCCGGTTCCAAATCTGCAAAGATGGGATCTTCAAAAAATTCCTGTATTGTAATATCCAATCCATCGCATATCTTTTTAATTGTAACTACGCCAGCATTCCTGCTTTGTCCATACAAAATATTTTTCAGTGTTGAAGGCGGGACGCCTGAGCGCACCGCCGCTTCATTCACTGTGATATCTTTCTGCTTAATCAGATCGTTTAACCGATATATGACCGCTGTTTTTATATCCACGGTATCGACCACCTTTTTTTCTTCTATTTTATATAAATCGGCTTTAAAAGGTCGCCCATATATAGTCTTTTTGATCTATGCACGATATTTTTTTAACAGTTTTTCTTATTCTAGCAGAAATCCGCTAAATTTCTATATTTTATTAGATACATGAAACCCTGTGAGAACATTTCTGATCCTACGCAGGGTTTTCCACTTTGTTATAAAATTTTTATATTTTGCAGTATGCTGGATCGGAGTTATCATTCAACTTTCCTTCTGCTGCCGATTGTAAAAACATATTTTTACGAATAAATATTCAGCAGTTCTTCCGGAGAAAGCAGTGTAATCCAAAAGGAAAGAAAATCCTTTTTATTCCTTGTCACAATCGCATCACACTGATTCTCCTTCGTACAAGTTGCAAGTAGGCAGTCTTCAAAATCAGATACTCTCTGCAAATAAGCAGGCAGCACATCTTCGTTCGTCACTGTCAGCACTTTTGCTATGTCCAAAACGGAGCCAAGTGCCTTTCTATAAATTTATACCGTTCTTACATCCCGATCAGCTCCTCTCTCCAGCTCATCTTTTCCCTGCTTTTCTTGGATTTTTCTCTTATTGATTTCCAGTCGTTCATGAATAGATGGCTTCTTTGCCTTCGTAGTTGCTTTATTCTTTTCTGTTTGCATACTCGAAACTACCTTTTTCACAGCTTTGTCATTATCCCCTTTTGTCACATTCGCTGCTCTTGACGCTTCTACTCTGCTGTCCTGCTTTTCTGCAACCTGCCGTTCCTGCTTTTCCTGCACACTTTTTTCTTCCAGACTGCAAAAGCTCTGCAAATATGGCAGCACATGGTTCTGCATATCGGTCAGATCTTCCATACACTTCTGAAACTCTTCATTTCCCTTGTTTTTCAGATAACCAATCCAGCTTTCATCCGTAAGTTTCAGTTCATTTTGGAGTTTCAGCTGACTTAAAATACCGCCATTTCCTGTTCCAATATCTATTTTCCCTTTGAAATGTTGCATCATTTTATCGCCTTTTTCCGCATAATATATAGTAAAAAACATCTGGGCTGTTACCATCGGCTCATCCGTCCTCGGATTACGGTCTGCGTACCATTCCTTATCCTTCTGTGCAGTACGGGAATCCAGATCTGAGAGCTTCTGACAGCGTGGTTCCATCAGCTCTCGCTTTTCACAGTAATTCACATACACCATCGGCTCTGTTTCTTTGGATATATCTGGTTCGTAGGATTTCAGCCGTTCCAGCAAAACACCTGCCCACACGGACTGCTCACAGTCTTCTTCAATCACATCCTTCAGAAAGGAAATATAAGAACCAACATTTCCACTTTGCAGATCCAGCATGACTTCCTGTATGGTATCCTGCCCTGGCTCTACATGGTCCCGATAGTCATACGGATCGAAGTCTTCCGCAATCTCATCCAATGCTGCTGCCAGTTCTTCTGTTGTCATTTTTTTCGGATACATTGCCTCACGCACATCCTGAATCGGGATATATTTATAATCAGGCAATGCTTTATGAATCTTCTCCAAACCTTCACGCACCACCGGCTGATCTTTTAAAAACCGCACATTATCCAAGAAGTCGCCGTGTATCGTTGTTCCCATTACAATTAACAGTTCTGTTTCATCAAACAAGCTATCCTCCGGATCACGATAAATAATCCCCATTCCACTGCCTTTATAAGCGTTTTCCGGATCTTCTCTGTACTTCTCATAGATTGCTGCGATTTCTTTCACATCTGTGCTTTTCTCATAAGCTCCCATATCATGAATTTCATCACATTCTGCAGCATAATATTCCAGATAAGCTTCTTTCTTAGGCGGCATATTATTGAGTACATTATCAATCATGTTATAATTGGCCTCTTCCAGTTCCTCCACCTTTGCCAATGGCTTATATTCGCCCTGGCTTTTCTGAATCTCTGCCATTACAACTTCATCCATTTCTTCTACTTTCTCCATCAACCGATCATAATCTCCACGGATGCGTTCTCCAGTCCAGCCTTCGTCTTCCAAAAGTTCCTCCGCCGCTTCTTCAATAGAAATTTCATCATTCTCATAAACGCCACCATCCATCAAGCGGAAATCTTCATCGTAAAAGGAATAATCATATCCTTCTTCTGTTCTCTGAATAGCAAAGTAACGTTCTCCTACCTCATATGCCAGTTCACTAAGGACCTGTTCTTCCAGATTCAGGAAAGAATCTAGCTGTTCAAAACTGATACTGTCTACAAAATGAGCAGTTACTTTTTCCCCGTCATTCAGAACTACGATATCACTGACAGACAGGGAATGCCCACGGAAATCTTCCGGTCTATCAATGTTGAACCTTTCAAAAATATCATCCAGTGACATATTTCCTGATAATTCACCAACATAGACCAGCTTGTAATCTTCTTTTTTTATCTTCATACCATGACTTTCAATAAAACTCATATTCATAAAAGCATAGTTTTCGCCCGGTGAATCATCCCGGATCTGATAAATACCAAATACCCTTCTTGTTCCTAACAACAGGTTTGCTTCTTTCAATGACTGAATCTGTGGATATTTCTGCATTTCCCATTCCAGGTTACGGAAACGCTCCAGTTCTGTCATAGACATCTGATAATGCTCTGGTCCTCGTTCAATTTCCATACGTTCTGTGACATACATCGGTGATGAAAAATTAGTGATCAGATAGATATCTGCTCCTGCATCGTATAATTTCAGTGCTTCTTCCTGCTCAATGACACTCATAGGCTCCTGAAATGCTCCTAAATTTTCTTCTGCATAATCTAGGTTGTTATCCTTTATCCGTTCCCACATCTGCAATTCCATTCCAAACAAACCGTCGTGTGCCTGTATCATTTCTTTACTCGCATATTCACCTTTACTGCCATCACTTCCAAGGCAATAAATCTTAGAACCCATTCTGTGATAATCCAAGGCTGCTTCTTTTCTAAGTGGCACCATATCTTCTGCTGTATATCCATAGTCACGTAATTCCAGCTTACCTATGGTTGGATCCAGCAGTTCTTGAATATCCATTCTTGCGTCATCCAGCAAATCCTCTACACCTTCTTGATCTGCCTGACTCACTGCATCTGCCAGATTTCTTACCAAATTCCTAACTTTCTCTTCCTCGCCGATCAGATTCGCATATTCAAAAATCTGTTCTTTTACATCTGTTGAAAATTCTATATCTCTACGCTCTGCCTGAGCAATCCGTTCCTGCGTATATTCCTGCATTTTCTGCGTTTCTTTTCCTGTTATCATATTTCTCGCCATTCAAATTCCTCCTGTGTTCTAAAAAATGGCATAACAGGCAGAACCTTCTTCTACCAAATTATGCCATCTTTCCTGTTTATTTATTCCAGACCGAAGTCCCGTTTTCTGTTTTCCTTGCCAGTTTCACTTTCCCGCTGACTCTTTTCTTTATAAATCTGCAGTTTTTCATGGATAGAACCACGTGTCGGTCTTTCTTCTTTCTCATCTGATTCAGACACCTCTGTTTCTGCATCTTCCCGTTCATCCATATTGAGCAATGCATTTAATTCTGACAGTCGCTCCAGTTTCTGGTTCAACTCCTCTTCTTTTGGAAATGGCTTTCCAACCTCTTCTTTTGCATTTGCAAGCTGTTCATATACTGTTTCCAGTCTTTGTTGTGCTTCTGAAAGCTTCTCTGGATAACTGTCCAACAGATTGTTGATACGAGTAATATTTCCAAGTGCATCTGCTCCAAGATGAACTTTCGAGACAGCCTCATGTTTGACAGATAGAATAAATTCTTTACTCCATCCATCAAACTGAATCCTCATATTGAATCCCTGATAGTTTCCGATATCCATCGCAGCATCTACAGCTTTAATATCTTTACATACCGCCAGAAGTGCTGCTCCTGCCTCTTTCTTTTCTGTGAACTCTTTGCCGCCAATCTCCATAGTAAACTGCTCTGGATCTGTGATTTTATGCTCTGAGTAATGAGCGATGTCTGCCTTGTAGCTGTCAATGATTTCTGTCAGTTTTGCAATCTGTTGTGGAAAATTCCTTGCAATATCATCTTCCAGGCGGTACTGGTTATTCATGTGGTTGGCTTTTAAAAGTTTTAATTTTGCCACATCAACATCCAATGCCATCTTCTCTTTTACTGCTGGATTTCCGGTTGCAAGAGCTTTGACCTCTGCATAGGAAAGTGCCGCTTCGTCCACATCCTCACAGCTTCGCACAGGTGCTTTGCTGGTCATAATCTGAGAAATGAATTTCTGCTTGTTCTCAATCAACTGCCACATGTAGCTGTCAAATGTGGATTCAGTTACATACCGGAAGATATGAACCTTTTTATTATGATTTCCCTGACGGATAATACGCCCTTCCCTCTGTTCCAAATCAGATGGTTTCCAGCCAATATCCAGATGGTGCAACGCAATCAGACGGTCCTGCACGTTGGTCCCGGCACCCATCTTTGCTGTTGAGCCAATCAAAAAACGAACCTGCCCGGATTTCACTTTTCCAAACAGCTCCGTCTTCTTTGCTTCTGTATTTGCATCATGAATAAAAGCAATCTCTTTTTCCGGTACACCTTTCGCTATCAGTTTCTGCTTCAAGTCATCATAAACATTGAAACTGCCATCACCTTTCGGTGTGCTCAAGTCACAGAAAATCAATTGTGCAGATTTCTGTGCTGCCGTGTCTTTCCAGATCTCATAACTTTTCTCTGCACAGACTGATATTTTGCTTTCTGGATTATCTGGCAATAATTCGTTCACCAAACGCTGATCCAATGCCAATTTTCTTCCATCATTGGTAATTTTCAGCATATTATCAACCGAAGCATCTACCCCTCCGTTTCTGACAACTTCTGCACGTTCCCCCAGACTTTCTACGATTTCTTTCTGCTGTTCCGTTGGTTTCAGCACCACTGTTTCATATTCCGCCTCTGGCACAGGAAGCTTTAACTGATCGGAAGTCTTGATATCTGCAATCTCCTTAAACATATTCATCAGTTCCGGAATATTATAAAATCTTGCAAATCTTGACTTTGCACGGTAGCCTGTTCCTTCTGGTGCAAGCTCAATGCTCGTGACTACCTCGCCAAAGGTGGAGGCCCAGGAATCAAACAGTCCAAGTCCCATATTTTGTAATTTGCTGTTCTGCAGATACCTCTGCATAACATACAATTCCGTCATGCTGTTGCTAATCGGTGTGCCCGTAGCAAAGGTAATGCCTTTTCCTCCGGTAATCTCATCCAGATACTGACATTTATTAAACATATCCGCCGACTTCTGTGCTTCATTCTGTGCAATCCCGGCTACATTTCTCATTTTTGTATAAAGAAATGCGTTTTTATAACTGTGTGCTTCATCTACATATAAATGATCCACTCCCAGTTCTTCAAACGTAACTACCTGATCTTTTTTCTCTTTCTGATTCAGTTTCTCCAGCCTTGTCTGCAATGTTTTTCTTGTCTTTTCAATCTGTTTGACGGTATAACGTCCACCATCCTGTTCATACCTTGCACTCTGGATTGCCATTTCCAGATCATCAATCTGCCTCTGAAGCATGGCTTCCTGTTTCTCATCAGAGATTGGAATACGCTCAAACTGGGAATGACCAATAATAACAGCATCGTAATTTCCCATAGCGATTCTGGCACAGAACTTCTTTCGATTTGCCGGTTCAAAATCCTTTTTCGTTGCTACCAGAATGTTCGCCCCTGGATATAACTGCAGGAATTCTGCTCCCCACTGCTCCGTCAAATGGTTTGGAACTACAAAGAGGTTTTTCTGAGATAATCCCAGACGTTTGCTCTCCATTGCCGCCGCTACCATTTCGTAAGTCTTCCCAGCTCCTACTACATGTGCCAGAAGCACATTATCACCGTATAGCTGATGTGCGACTGCATTTTTCTGATGCGGTCGAAGTTCTATTTCCGGATTCATTCCTGGGAAAGTCAGATGACTTCCATCGTATTCACGGGGACGGATACTATTAAAACGTTCATTGTACACGCTTACCAGTCTTTCTCTCCTCTGCTGATCCTTAAAAATCCAATCTTGGAATGCAGCCTTCAAAGCATCCTGCTTTTGTGATGCCAACATAGTTTCTTTTTTATTCAAAACTCGCACTTCATCCCCATTGTCATTTACGACTTTATCATAGATTCTAACATCTTTTAGATTCAAGGTATCTTCCAGAATCCGGTAGGCATTTGCTCTCTCCGTTCCATACGTTGCATAGGCAAACGCATTTCTTGGACTGTCGGCGTTCTTTCCTGTAATCCTCCACTCACCATTTATCTCAGAGAATTTTACCTGTATTTCCTTCTGCGCAAGATACCTCGGCGTATGAAGCAGTTCCACCATAAACTCCTGATAATCCGAAGGTTCAATCCAGGTGGCTCCAATACGCACTTCAATCTCCGATGCTTCCAGATCTCTCGGCTGAACTGCCTCCAATGCACGGACATTCGGTGTGAATTCTGGATGATTCTCTGCAAAAGTTCTCGCTGTATTTAATTTATCCCTAACATTTCCGGACAGATATTCATCTCCACTTTCCCACTGGTCTGTCAGTGGATTTTTGAAGATAACTCCAACCAGCTCTTCTGTGATTTTCTCTTCGGTCTTTCCGGTCAACTGTGCCATATATGGGAGATCTACTTTAGCCTTTTCATTTAGGGACAAAGCAAGTGCTTCTGTGGCTGTCTCCACACTTGTCACAGCGACCGCCTTTTTAATGGTTCGTTTGGTAAACATGTCCGCTTTCCGCTTCAATGTTCCATCTTCATTCAAGTCTTCCAGGGAACACAGCAGACAATAAGAAGAGTCATCAGAAAATGCACGTTTGTTAGCATTACTTCCAATAACTCCATACTTTGCTGTGTAGGTATCATACACCTGATTCAGTTTTTTCTGCTGTTTCTGGATTTCTTCGTCTGTGACAAATTCTTCCATCTGCATGGCGATCAGTTCACGAACGGTATCACGGATTGCAACCATGCCTTTTACACGTTCTGCAGTGGCTGCAGGCATTTTCACCTGATTCATCAAAGAATTGACACGGTAATATACCTGATCATCTACCACCGTATAGCTGTAATTTCGAACATTCGGATCTGCCGGAATACTCTCTGGCATCTCATCCAGTTCTGCCTCTATATCTACTGCCGCTACCATGCTTCCCTTGATGTGTTTTACAGCTTCTTGTAACTGTAATTCCAGATCAGCTCCTTCCATTGGAGCACAGGTTGTTTCCATACCATACGGACCGGACACTTCTTTCATCTCACCAAGAATCAATCCCGGATGCTGAACAAAATACTTGTTAATGGTAATCCCATTTGCATCACTCTCCAAATTCACCCAGTCTGGCATCTCTTTTGTGAAACTCTCACGCTTCTGGAAAAACAAAATATCAGCACTGACTTCTGTTCCTGCATTTGCCTTAAAAGCTGTGTTCGGCAGTCGGATTGCCCCCAGCAAGTCTGCACGCTCTGCCAAATATTTCCGGACTTCCGGTGATGCCTTGTCCATAGTTCCCTTTGTTGTGATCAACGCAGCTACACCACCTGGACGTAACTGATCTATAGTCTTGGCAAGAAAGTAATCATGAATCATAAAATTGTAGCGGTCATACTGACGGTCATTGACCTTATATGCACCGAATGGCACATTTCCGATTGCCACGTCAAAGAAATCATTGGGATAATCCGTCTTCTCAAAGCCTTTGATCTGGATATTGGCATCTGGATAGAGAAGTTTAGCAATTCTGCCACTGATGCTGTCCAGTTCCACTCCATAGAGTTTGGACTGGTTTAGATTCTCTGGAAGCTTTCCAAAGAAGTTCCCGACTCCCATAGATGGCTCCAGGATATTTCCCTTTGTAAATCCCAGATTCTCCAACACCTGATACATACTTTCAATCACAATCGGCTGTGTATAATGAGCATTTAATGTGGAAGCTCTGGCTGCAGCATATTCTTCCGGTGTAAGGACGGTCTTTAATTCCAGATATTCTGTCTCCCATGCAGATTTTGTCTCATCAAATGCATCTGCAAGACCTCCCCAGCCAACGTACCTGGATAAGATTTCCTGTTCTTCCGGTGTTGCATTGCGATTCTCATCCTCACATTTCTTTAACAACTGGATAGCCATGATATTGGCACGGAACTTTTCTTTTGCTGTACCCTGTCCAAGCTCATCATCTGTGATGCGGAAGTTCGTTGCTGGAATCGTTTCTGATATTCCGTTAATCTCTTCCAAAGATTCTTTTTCTTCCGATACCTCAACTTCTCCAGATAATTCTTTTTCTTTTTTATCATAATCTGTCCACACACGTTGAGAAATAGCAGTAAAATACAAGGACTCTTCCTCCATAATTTCTTCCCTGATTTCCCGTAATTCATCTAAAGTATCCGCATTTACAGTTTTGTTGTGATAATGATAATAAAGTACTTCTTGTCCGAGTTTTACATCCAGACGTTCCAATTCTTGTGTTGACATTCGATTCCAAATATCATCTTTTTCCGTATGAATCGTGAAACCTTCTCCATCATCATGATATTCTAATGTGTATTGAAGTCGATTCGCTTCTCCCTTAACTTTGCAATCAAAATCGTGGATTTTTGTTCTGGTACCAGACATATATTCTGAATCAACTAATCGCAAATCAGTTATATCTTCCGCTGTCAAAGTATCCTGCTCCAGCTGTTCTCCTAACATCTGCTGTGCTTCTTCCAAATCTGCCAGTCTTTGTGCTTCCTGTCGTTCTTCGTACTTTTCCATTTCTTCCGGTGACAAATAATCATCTGTGCGGATTAACTGGCGAACACGTTCTGCAACCTTGTTCCACTTTAATAAAACTTCTACCTCTGGACTGCCAATTTTCCCTTTTGCAAGTTTTAATCCTTTTGCATCATGGGATGCGTCGGAAGCATCTGCTCCTGGTATTCCGGGTGAAGAACCACCTGTTCCATATTCATTTTTCAGGAACTCAGCTGCATCTTTCATATCATGGTGCTCCATGAAATACTCATAGATTCGGTTACGTCCTCCGGCAGTAATACCGCCTCTTCTTAACACTGCATCAATTTCATCCTGTGTGATAAAGGATAGTGCCGGACGTTCGACCGTAAATTTCTGGTCTACCCAGGAACGCTCCCTCTAAAGATCCTGAAAGCGTTGGAAATATTCCGGATTATGCTGAATCTCCCAGCGGTAATAATCTCCCGGATTCTCATCCATATATTTCTGCAGCCATTCAAAACGATAGACAATCGCATCTGCTTCCTCTTGATCTGTCCATGCTCCACTCACTACATCCTGCCAGTCTGAATATGATTGTTTCTTTTCCCAGTTTCTGCAAGTATCCCGAAAATGAAGTGCAAGAAGATTGGTCATTTCTTCCTGCTCCTGTTCAATGGCATTATTGGAAATCAAATTATCCACGTAATTTCCATCCTCATACATATCCCGAATTCTGTTCGCTGCTTCTTCCCACGTAACCATGCGGTCAAAGTTTCTTCTGGCAGAGTCCCCTCGCCGGATACGGATACCATCATTGTCATACCAGATACTGATTTTCTGACCATCTATGGTAAATCCTTTGCCACCAGTTCCATATTCATCTTTCAGAAAACTCCGCATTTCTTCATTATCCAGACCTTCAATCAGTCTTGCTGTAATATGAAACAGTGTATTTTTCTGTCCGCTTCCCGTGCGGAGAATATCATTTACCACTTCATCGGAAATAAGAAAAGCGGCTGGCTGTTCCAATGCAGCTGCCGCTTTCCTTATTTCTCCTAACTGTTCCTCTTCTGTTGGGAACAGACTTAACTGTAAATAATCTCCTGAATCACCAGCTCCTCTGCCTGTGCCTTGATCTGGTTCATGTGTCTGGTCCATGCCATCCCGTCTGCCATTTTGTCCGGTGCCGGATCTTTCTCCAGAAGTTCGTTCATCAGGTCGTCTACTCTCTGTCTTGCCTGGCTGTCGATCTCCATCAGATGACTGTCCAGACGGTTCTGCAGTGTCAGAATGTTGAACCTGGCTACCTTGTGATTTCTCAGATACTCTTTCCGCATCATTCCGTACTTGCCGATGGTTCCTCTCGTCTCTTCCAGGCTGATATCTGGAATCTGATACTCTCCGTTCTGGCTGTAACTGATCTCTCTCATAGTCTGTTTCCTCCTTTTTTTCTTCTCTATCTTCTGTGTTATCTGTATTGCTTTCGCGAATTAACGTGTTAAATTCATTATAAGCTACTTCTTTTTCTTTTGCAACCGTTTTCAGGTCATTTTCCAGATCATTCAGAACATATCGTCCAATCTGCATCAGAACTGGTCTGCTGATCTCGTTGACTGCACTTCCCAGATGTCCTAATACTTTCAGCTGATTGAAGTCCGTAATATGCCGAAAATCCTCTGCATCCAGATATTCCTGTACATCCAGTCCACACCTGTTTAGTAATACATACCAGACACTATTGGTCATCAGTTCCCGGAATTCTACTTCCTGATTCTGTTCGTCCAGTTCTTCCAAAAATGTCCCTGTCACATCCAGTCTCAGTTCTTCCAATGCATCTGGAAGCCATTCCTGCATACTCTCCTTCGCTGCCTGATGCAGACTTTCAGCAAGTCCTCCTTCTGTATCTTCCAGTGATAACTGCTCCTGCAGATAATCTGCCACCAGATGTTCTCCTTCTACTGGAAGATTCCATAACTGAGGATCCTTTCCAAGATTCCGCACTTTATAAGTGTCCT
>NZ_JAAIUN010000026.1:0-53241 GCF_013317245.1 Blautia sp. MSK.20.85 | reverse complement strand
GATAGCTCGCTTATGCTTAGCACAGTAGTGCTATCGAACGAGAACCAAACTTGCCGAGGTTGGGAAGCCCCCACCTCTATAGGTGGGGGAGGATGTCACTGTATCGGATCATGGACTTCTTGTGGGAGAAAATGTTCCTCCGATCCTGGGTGAGTATGGCGGCCTGAATCTGGGCGTGATGGAAGAACTTGGATACACCGTGAGAAAGAAGGATGAAAACGGAGATCCGGTAGATGAGATCGACTGGGAAAAGACCAGAGCGGTTCAGATACGAAGCAATTATATTTATATCAACCTGAAGGGAAGAGATAAATACGGAATTGTAGAGGCGAAGGACAAGTATGATCTGGAGGAACAGATCATTTCGGATCTCTATTCTTACAGGGATAAGGCAACCGGAAAGCGTGTGGTGGGAATTGCCATGCGAAATAAGGACAGCGTTGTTCTGGGACTTGGGGGAGCAGAATGCGGGGATATTATCTTTACGATCAATGAAGGCTTTAACAGGCTTCATGGAGATGGGTTATCCACGGCGGAAGGATATGCACAGACATCGGTTACCCCTGTTTTCCTGGCTGCAGGGGAGGATATTAAAGAGGGAAAGATCACAGACAGGGTGATCCGGCAGGTGGATGTGGCGCCTACCATCGCGGAGATCCTCGATGTGAGAAAGCCTGAGCAGTGTGAGGGGGCCCCGGTTTATCAGATACTGAAGAAATAAAAGATCCTGAAAAATTTTCCTTCCTGGCTCTTGACAAAAGACAAAATTGGTAAGATAGTAAACTTCAGACAAATATCAGAGAAAAAGGATGGAAACAGATCATGATACCAAAGGACCCGGTAATGCTTTTAAGTTATGTAAATACACAGCTGAGGGATTTTTATAAATCTCTGGATGATTTCTGCGAGGACAGAGGCCTTGTGCGAAAAGAGCTGGAGGATAAGCTCGATATGATTGATTATGCTTATGATCCGGCAGTGAACCAGTTTGTATAAAAAATCAGGAACAGGAAAACGATGTTATAAAGATAGCCGCAGTGTAGAGATATTGATCTGATATCGATTCTACGATGCGGCTATCTTTGATTTTATTTAACAGTTACTTTAACAGTTGCTTTCTTTTTGCCGGAGAGAATGGTAATGGTGGCCGTGCCTTTTTTTCGTGCAGTGATCATTCCCTGAGAATTCACAGATGCAATTTTTGAGTTGGAAGATTTATAAGTTATTTTTTCAACTGTGGTCAGTGGAGTGCGGGATATTTTTAATTTGTAGGTCTTTTTCAGTTTCAGAGAAAGACGGGATGGGGAAACAGTAAGTTTCTGAGTTGCGACTGTTTTTTGCTGGACTTTTATTTTGGCAGTAGCCTTTTTGCCGCTGGCAAGCGTGACGGTGATTTTTGTGCTGCCTGGACGGATTCCTTTGATCTTTCCGTGGGAATCAATGGTGGCAATTTTTTTGTTCGCAGAGCTGTAAGATTTTACTTTGTCACCTTTGGCTAGTCCGGTTACTTTGAATGCAGTAGTAGTCTGATCTGTTTGCAGAAGAATCGAGGTCATGTTGAGTTTAATGGTTGCTTTGAGCTGTGCTATAGCAGCTTTTTCTGTTTTTCCACAGTATGCACAGGTACGCTGTTTCTGGCCTGGCTGAAAAACTGTGGCGGATTTTACAGTTTTCCAGGAACTCCATTTATGAGATTTCTCCAGGATCTGAAAACTGATCTTGCGGGAGCCTGTATAGGAACCCATGCCTGTAACCGTAACGGAGGCAGTTCCTGGTTTGATGTTATTGGAGTATGTCAGTTTGTAATCTTTATCCAATGACAGAAGTGTGTCGCCATTTTTTACAGTTACTTCAGGAGTCTGTTCCCTGCCATCGCAATAAACATCATCAACTGTGACAGTAAGTGTATCTACAGAGATTTCAGGTGATGTGACAGTTACTGTGCAGGTGGCCAGAAAACCGCCGTCAAAAGTTTTGACTGTGATAATGGCTGTACCAGCGGAAACTGCTTTGACAGTACCGATATCGTCAACCGTGGCAACAGTTTCATTGTCGGATGCCCAGAGAACATCTTTGATCGTGGCATTTTCCGGTGATACGGATGGAATCAGGGAAAAAGTTTCTCCGGTCATCAGAGATTTTTCAGGCTGATCCAACTGGATGTTTTCTACGTAAATACGTTCCGGAGCTGTTTCCCTGGTGTCGGAAGAAGCTACTGTTTTTTCTCCGGATTCATCTACAGGAGAGTAGATTCCTGTATCAAGGTTCTGGCTTTCTGGAATGTAGGTATTGTAGGTTTTTCCGGAAGTCAGAGGAATATCATTGTAAACAATCTTTCTGGTGAGAGTATCTCCGTCGTACTCTTCTACTTCGTAGGTCATGGAGCCGGTATCGTTTCCTGTCAGTTTCAGATAATAATCATCTCCGCAGAAGGAAACATATTTGGAGTCGCCATCTACATACATAAATATGTCGTTGTAAGAGGTATCTACAATGTTGTTTACAATGGAACCGCATAAATTATGGCTGCCGTCGTATACGTATACATCTACCGGGCAGTGGATCTTTGCATTGGTGTTTCTTCTGGAAGAACTGGAGGATTCGACTGCTTTGGTGTACATAGTATAAACACAATTGGAAAAAGATCCAAACTTTGTACGGCTCATAAGGTCTGTTACGGTTTTGGTAAAGAGAATTTCAGCTACTTCATCAACGTGTTTGCCCCAGGTTTCATCATAGACATTTTTTACTGAAGCCTCGGCCACAGATTTTACCTGTTTTGCAAAAGCTTCCATATCTGCACTGGCTATACCGATGATTCCTGAACAGTTATCCTGACTGATAGTGTAATTCAATGTTCCGAAGGCCCCGAAGCTGATGTCACCCCAGCCATAGTTTGATACGGAATAGGTGAAGTTGATCGTACGGGCTCCTTTTTTGGTAGCAGCGGATATGGAGAAGGAGGCAGTTAAAGTTTGGCCAGTTATTGTGGCCTTTTTACTGATTCCCATTTTGTCAAAAAGTTTTTCCAGAATTTTTTGACTGACAGGATTATTCCGATCTCCAGTGTAGGAGAATGAAGAGGAATTGATGGCCACAGCCATATATCCGGATAAGAAATCATACAGTTCATTTTGCTGCTTAGTAGTAAAATATTCGCCCAGTTTCGGATCTCTGGTGAGAATATTTTTGTTTTTAAGCATTTGCTGGGCTTTGGTCATGTTCTGGACGCGTTCTGTCTTTTCTTTACGTTTTTCTGCTTGTTGACGGGTGTAATCCTGGTTATAAATATACAGTGTGCTGTTTGTGGAATGCACATATGAGTCAGAGTCCCCATAACATATGGAGAATTCAGCAGTTAATTTTGTGGTGGATTTTTCTGGAACAAAATTGGATGTAATGCTGAATTCAGGCGTTAAGATAGTTTTGGTTTCGGGTGCTTTGATTCTTAAAGGAGTTGGATATTCTATGAATGAAGTAAATCCTGTTTCTTTAAAATGAGCTTTTAATGGGGAATTGGTATTCATTTTTATTCCCTTAACAGAGACTGTATAATCAGCAAGCAGCTTTTTTAGTTCAGCCTCAGAATAAGCAGAATTTTGGCTGAATTTGCATGCGATTTTTAATGTACCTGATTGGGAAGAATGGTCGTATTGGCCATTTTCATACGTAAAGGTGTTTGCACTTGGTATAAAGTTTACGATTATATAAGGAGTGACAAGGTTTGCCGCTTCTTCCATATGAGTAACTCTGCTGTTTTTGTAGGTGAAAACAACGATTTTGTCCTTGCTGTTAACAAGGATTGAGGTTGCCTGGGTAAGATTGAAATCAGAAGCAACAGTATAATTTTTTCCTTCTATATTAATTGTGCCTTTTTCTGCATTTACACCGTCAAGATGTCCACTGATATAAGTGGTTCCTTCCTGGATAATTTCATGAAATGGAATGTTGTTGGCATTTGCGTAGGTTTCGGCCGCAGAGCAGGAATAACCTTTGATCACAAGATTTTTCCAACCCTGGAAAGCTGTATCTGCAATGGAAGTTACGGAACCAGGGATGAAGGTTTCTTCCAGAGCCTTGCAGTTGTAAAATGCGTAGTTTCCGATGGAAGTCACAGAATCCGGAATGGATACAGAAGCCATATGAGTGTTGGAAGTACTTTCTACCCTTGCCAGATTATCGGGAATATTTTCCATACCAGGTTCCAGAATCAGTTCGCTCAGAGCACTGGCACCGCCAAGAGGTCCGTATTTACTGTCATAAGTACTGGAGCCACCAGTTTCACAGGAAGTAAGATTAGCCGGAATGGTGAGACTGTTAACCTGTGTATTTGCAATGAAAGAGTATCCCAGTTTTTTCAGTTTGGAAGGAAGGGTGATAGATTTCAGTGAAGAACAGTTACAAAAAGCAAGTCGTTCAATGGTGGTAATAGCATCGTCAAGCTCTATACTAACCAGAGAAGAACATCCGGAAAAAGAGGAATCACCCAGGTATCTTACGTTTTTGGAAAAAGAGATATTTTTCAGAGCAGTACAGTTGCTGAACGCACTGGACTGAATATCGACATAAGCACCCCCCTTATTGTTGTCCGTAAAAGAAATGGAAGAGAGGGAAGTACAGTTTGAAAACGCGAGGTTTCCGATTGTATTAACCGTTTTTGGAAAAGTAATCTCTTCAAGGGAAATACAGTTTTGAAAAGCTTCATAATTGATTTGTTCAAGATTTTCTGACCAGCGAATGGAAATCAGTTTTTTGCAGCCGGAAAAAGCATTGTCAGAAATGACAGTGACAGAATCCGGAAAGGAAATATTTGTTAATTTTGCATTGTTTTTAAATGCATATTGACCTATGGTGGTGACAGAGTCAGGTATAGAGATGGAGGTCAAATGTGTGCCGGAAGTACTTTCCACTCTTGCCAGATTATCGGGAATATATTCCATGCCGGGTTCCAGAATAAGTTCTTTTAGAGTGTTAGCACCGCCAAGAGGTCCGTATTGACTCTCGTAAGTACTGGAGCCGCCTGTTGTACAGGTAGTAAGCCCTGCCGGAATGGTGAGACTGGTGATCTGTGTATTTGCAATAAAAGAGTATCCCAGTTTTTTCAGTTTGGAAGGAAGGGTGATAGATTTCAGTGAGGAACAGTTGCAAAAAGCAAAGCGTTCAATGGTGGTAATAGCGTCGTCAAGCTCGACATTAGTCAGAGAGGAGCATCCGGAAAAAGAAGAATCACCCAGATATCGTACATTTTTGGAAAAAGAAATATTTTCCAGAGCAGTACAGTTGCTGAACGCACTGGACTGAATATCGACATAGGCACCACCTTTATTGTTGTCCGTAAAAGAAATGGAAGAGAGGGAAGTACAGTCTGAAAATGCGGAAGGCCCAATGGTATTGATTGTTTTTGGAAAGGTGATCGCTTCAAGGGAAACACAATTTTCAAAAGCTTCATAATTAATTTGTTCAAGACTTTCGGACCAATGAATGGAGATCAGTTTTTTGCAACCATAAAAAGCACCGTCGGAAATGACCGTGACAGAATCGGGAATGGAAATGTTTACTAACTTTACACAGTTTTTAAATGCATATTTACCGATGGAAGTGACAGAATCCGGGATAGATACGGAAGTCAGATGCGTATTGGAAACACTTTTTACCAGAGCCAGGTTGTCGGGAATACATTCCATTCCGGGCTCCAGAATTAGCTCTTTCAAAGTATTGGCATCGCCAAGAGGACCAAACATAGTGTCCGAACTGGAACCACCTGTCGCACAGTAAGTAAGTCCTGCCGGAATGGTAAGACTGGAGATCTGTGTATTTGCAATAAAAGAGTAGCCCAGTTTTTTTAATCTGGAAGGAAGCTTCACAGATTTCAGTTCATCACATCCATAGAATACAAAATTACCGATTTCCGTAACTGTGTTGGAAATGACTACACTGGTAATTACAGGGTTGTAGGCAAAGGCACTGTCAGAGATTTTTGTGACAGTATAGTTATCAATTTTGGAAGGTATCGTTACTTCTGAATCACCACCTGTATATTTTGTGATCGTGGCGTAAAGTCCGGAAGTAGTATACTGGAATCCATCATCAGTTACATTGCTGCCGGCTGAAAGTACACTTCCGTCATCAAAGTCATTATCGGTAACCGGTTCTGATACAACATCAGAATCGGGTTCCATCGGCAGACTATCTAAAAAATTATCAGAAAATTCCGGCGAGATTTCATCAGCAGGATATTCCGTATCTGCTTCAGGAATGTCTGTATTTGCAAGGTCAGGTTCTGCATCAGATACAGAAGAATCCTGTTCTTCATCAGAACTTATAAAGTCAGAAATATCTTCGGTGTTTTCTTCTGTGAGGAGATGGGATTCCTCGGTGATTCCGGTGGAGTCTTCTCCAAAATCCAGATCTTCAGCCAGAACAGCCGACGCAGGCTGCAGACACATCAGTGCCGCAAGTGTACAGGCAAGGAACTTCTTTTTCATAGTGTTGGTCCTCCTTATGATAATTTTTTGTGATCAGGGCATCAGCGCAATATACTGTTTCAGCAGATTCAGAGTTTCTTCTTTTGTGTAGACAAGAGGGCTTCCCGGCAGATTTTTAATAAATTCGCTGAAAATCTTGCACAGGGAATGTTCCTGAATATGGATATTGCAGCAATATGCTCCAAAAACAAAAGCGTTGGTTGTATAAATATGAATTCCGGTGGATGTGACATATATGGTTAAGTAGTCTGGCAACTGCAGGTGAGTGGGGCGAAGAATCAGTCCGGAAATAGTTTCATCGGAAATTTCTTTATACAGGGTTTTTAGCATTTGACGGATATCATCAGGATCCAGTGGTGGAACATACTGAGGTGGCATATCCTGCAGAACGCAGGTTTGTGTAAGATCAGACAGACCTTTTTCTGTAAAAACAGTAAGGTAAGTGATCTGATCCTGACGTAGTACGGAAAAATGCTGTTCCACAAGCTCGTACATAGGATGATAGGGCATATCGTTGCTGTTCAGATATTTTTTGATGATTGCAGGTGTTATATAGCGTCCGGGACAGGGCTGTGACATAAAAACCTGCATGGTATCCGGTGAAGTGCCGGCAATGTATTCCTGAAGGACTTCCATAATATTAGAACTGCACTGGATGAGGAGATCGCAGTTTTGCAGTTTCGTTTGAAAAAAATTGCGATAATAAGAAATTAATTCTGTGTTGTCACTGATCCTGGCAGTACTCAGATCTTCAGAAATCTGAAGCAGGCAGGATGGGGTAATGATATAGTAGATCAGAGGAGAAGCTGTAACTGCGTGCTGGTTTTCTGTAAAGTAATAAGGTTTATAACTGTCCCGGGAAGCAAGACACAGAGGAATTATGGAACCGAGCTTCTTTAGATTTCTGCGAGCCGGATTTGGAGACAGAGTGCTGACACGGTGCAGATAAAGAAGTTCACTGACTGAAAAATGATTCTCATTCAACCATAATTCCATAAATTCCATAGTAAGATCAAGTTTCTCTGGAAGGAACATCTGGATTTCTACATCTGTGTGATGAGATACTTCGTAGATTAATACTGAACGGATAATACTGCGAACAGCGTATTCTCCGTTGATCAGAGAATCGGTCAGAGGAAGCGAGTTTACTTTTGGGGGCGGAAACATGGAGAAATCAACAGATGCCAAAGTATTCAGAAAATCACAGACAGCCTGACGATTTTCATAGGCATCCTCACCCTGTAGACTGATGTCATGCAGGCGGAAAAATTCCTGACGTTCTTCTGTGCACAGACCAAAATAACGGGCCAGTATCTGCATGGCTTTATAAGAAAGAATCCGTTCATCTTTCAGGGCTTTGTGGATTGATGTCCTTTCAATTCCTGCATTGCGTGAAATTGAAGCAATGGATTCTCCACTTTGATCGATAAGTTTTCTGAGGTAGTTGCTGAATTTTGACATAAGGATCCTCCTGTTTATCGAGTTGTTAATCGTATTATAAAGCTGGAAAAAAGGATTTTCAATTTGTGACGGAAACTGTGACAGATGAATCTTATATTTGAGCACAAATATGAAAGTTTAACCAAATCAAGTAAGTCCCCTGCGGGGTTGCGAAAAGCAATAAGCAGTGGGTGGGGACTTGCTTGTATCAGGAAGAGTGCAAGAGCCTCCTGATAAACTGCGGAGCAGTTATTTGGTGTAGAGCTACGTAGCGAAGCGGATTGCGAATATCCGCTTGACAATTATTCTTTTTAAATAGATTAGCCAGACAAAACAATTATAAGATTTTGTTTCCGGTTAAAAATGCTTGTAAATCTAAAAAAAGTGTAAAATTCACAAAAAATAGTTGCATTTTTTGTGCAGATGTATATTATGTATAGTTAGCCGACTAATTAAAATATATGGCGAATATATTTATGAACAGGCAGCAGAACGGAGTCAGAACAGCTGTTTTGTTTATGAAAGGGGTGACAGTGTGTTTTGTGAGAAGGAAGATGGGAAAGAAAAGCAGAGCAGCTTTTTAACTTTATTTATGAAGGTAGACCGACATTTTATGACGAAATGTTTTGGACAGATGCAGGAGCTTGGCATTTATCCGGGACAGATCCCGGTCCTGGGACTTGTTGCCAAGAAGGATGGCTTAAGTCAGAGGGAGCTTGCGAAGATCCTGAATATCAAGCCGCCCACGGTAAATGTTTCCGTACAGAGACTGGAGAAGGCAGGCTTTCTTTATAAAAAGCCGGATGAAAAAGACCAGCGTGTGACCAGGATCTACCTGACAGAAAAAGGAAAAGAGACCAAGGCAAAGGCACTGGAGCGGATCCATAAAAATGAAGCAGTGATGCTGGAAGGCTTCAGTGAGGCAGAACAGTGCCTGCTTCGGAGATTTCTGGAGCAGATCCTTGCAAATATTGAAAAGATCCAGCCGGAGGAATTTACAGGAAAGACTCCGATGGAGGAAATAACAGAAAAGGAGGAACAGAAACGTGATTAAACTGATGAAATATCTGAAACGTTCAGCGGGCTATATCGTGCTCATCATTGCGCTTCTTTTTCTTCAGGCATACTGTGATCTGTCGCTGCCGGATTATACATCCAAGATCATTAATGTAGGAATCCAGCAGAACGGTATTGAGGACAGTGTCCCTGAGAAGATCAGAAAAACATCCATGGACAACCTGAAATTGTTTATGGATGAAGCCGATGTGAAAACCGTTGATAAATTTTATGAGGAAGATGGAGACAATCTGGTATTAAAAGATAAGGTTTCCGAAGAAGACAGAGATAAGCTGAATGATATTTTCGGCAAACCGATGGTGATCGTTTCCACTCTGACCTCGGATAGTAAGGAAACCAAAGCAGCTCTTGCAAAAATGGACATTCCGGAAGGAACGGACCCCATGGAAGCACTTTCCCAGATGCCGCCAGAGGCACTTGCTGCAATGAAGGAACAGGTCAGTGAAAAGATCGACAAGATGCAGGATTCCATTATCACACAGGCAGGTGTTTCTTATGTCCGTGCAGAGTATGAAGCAATGGGTGAGGATGTGGATGCCATTCAGATGGATTATATGAAATCCACCGGCCTGCGGATGATCCTGATGGCGCTGATCACTATGATGGCAGCGGTCTGTGTGGTATTTCTTTCCTCCAGGGTTGCTGCTTCTCTTGGACATGATCTGAGAAACAGTGTTTACAATAAAGTAATCGGATTTTCCAGCAGAGAATACCATAAATTTTCAACCGCTTCCCTGATCACAAGATGTACCAATGATATCCAGCAGGTGCAGCAGGTAATGGCCATGCTGTTTCGAATCGTTCTGTACGCGCCGATCCTTGGTGTTGGCGGTGTGCTCCGTGTGCTGAATACGGATGCATCCATGACATGGATCCTTGGCGTAGCAGTGGCACTGATCCTGCTTGTGATCTTTGTGCTGTTCCAGGTGGCAATGCCCAAATTTACGATCCTGCAGACTCTGATCGACAAGCTGAATCTGGTTACCAGAGAGATCCTTACCGGTATCCCGGTAATCCGTGCGTTCAGTCGTGAGAAACATGAGGAAGAGCGTTTTGAGGAGGCCAATGCCACACTTACCAGAACAAACCTGTTTGTAAACAGATGTATGACTTTTATGATGCCGACCATGATGCTGATCATGAACGGAGTGTCGGTTCTTATCATCTACAGTGGCGCACATGCAGTTGACAACGGAACCATGCAGGTTGGAAATGTTATGGCGTTTATCCAGTATGCAATGCAGATCATTATGTCATTTTTGATGATCACCGCCATGTCCATTATGCTTCCAAGAGCCAATGTTGCAGCACTTCGTATTGATGAGGTCCTGAAAACAGAGGTCAGTGTCCATGATCCGGAGAATCCGGTGAAACCAGAGGCACAGACAAAAGGAACCGTAGAATTCGATCATGTAAGCTTTGCTTATCCGGAAGCCGGAGAGAATGTCCTGACTGACATTTCCTTTAAGGCAGAAAAAGGTGAGACCGTTGCCGTAATCGGAAGTACCGGAAGCGGAAAGAGTACTCTGGTAAATCTGATCCCGAGATTTTATGATGCAACAGAAGGTGCTGTTAAGATTGACGGTGTGGATGTCCGTGAAATGACGCAGAAGGATGTACGTGAGAGACTGGGATATGTTCCGCAGAAGGGAATCCTGTTCTCAGGAACCATCGATTCTAACATCCGTTATGGAAAAACGGATATTTCAGAGGAAGAAGTAAAGGAAGCTGCCCAGGTAGCACAGGCAGAAGAATTTATCGTTACAAAGCCGGAGGGCTATGAGTCACCGATCGCCCAGGGCGGAAGCAATGTTTCCGGTGGTCAGAAGCAGAGACTTTCCATTGCGAGAGCCATTGCCAAGAAACCGGAGATCTTTATCTTTGATGACAGCTTCTCAGCACTGGATTTCAAGACAGACAGTACATTACGTAAAGCACTGAAGGAGCATACAAAAGATACAACAACGATCATCGTTGCACAGCGTATCAGTACCATTCTCAATGCAGATAAGATCATTGTACTGGATGATGGCCGTATGGCAGGAATCGGAACACATAAAGAGCTTATGAAGAACTGTGAGGTATATCGTCAGATTGCCATGAGTCAGCTTTCAGAGGAGGAATTGGCATGAGTGAGCAGAGAAGACGAAAAGGGCCTATGGGAGGCCGTGGAATGCAGCCCACCGAAAAGGCCAAGGACTTTAAAGGGGCAATGGCCAAACTGTTCCGTTATATGGGACGCTACAAATTCCGTTTTATGCTGATGTTCGTATTTGCGGTAGCAGGTACGGTATTTAATATCGTAGGTCCGAAGATCCTTGGAAAAGCAACCACAGAGCTTTATAAAGGACTGGTTGCCAAGGTTAACGGAACCGGCGGAATTGATTTTGAGAAGATCGGAATGATCCTTCTGTGGACACTTGGATTATATCTGGCAAGTGCACTGTTTTCTTTTATACAGGGATTTGTAATGACCGGTATCTCCAACGATGTCACATATAATCTGAGAAAAGATATTTCAAAGAAGATCAACCGTCTTCCTATGAATTATTTTGAGAGCCGTACCAACGGTGAGATCCTTTCCAGAGTGACCAATGATGTGGATACGCTGCAGATGAGCCTGAACCAGAGTATGACACAGCTGATCACATCTGTGACAACACTGATCGGTGTCTTTATCATGATGCTGTCTATCAATGTATGGATGACACTGGCAGCACTTTTGATCCTGCCGGTTTCCATGCTTATCATCAACAAGGTAATGAAGCATTCCCAGAAATACTTCCAGGCACAGCAGGATTATCTGGGAAGAGTTAACGGCCAGATCGAGGAAAACTTCGGCGGACATGATGTTGTACGTGTATTTAACAAAGAGCAGGATGTTCTCACCGAGTTTGAACGTGATAACGGAAAGCTGTATGAGTCTGCATGGAAATCTCAGTTCTTTTCCGGAATGATGATGCCGATCATGCAGTTTGTGGGAAACCTGGGATATGTAATGGTTGCGCTTTTAGGTGGTATTTTTGTGATCAAAGGCAGGATCGAGGTTGGTGATATCCAGTCTTTCTTCCAGTACATCCGTAACTTTACACAGCCGATCCAGCAGATCGCTCAGGTTACAAACCTTCTGCAGTCTTCCGCGGCAGCCTCCGAGCGTGTATTTGAATTCCTGGAGGAGCCGGAGGAAGAACTTCAGCCGGAGAATCCGGATTCTATTGAGGGACTGGAAGGAAATGTACAGTTTGAGCATGTAAAATTCGGCTACAACCCGGATAAGATCATTGTAAATGATTTTTCCGCGGATGTGCATGACGGTCAGAAGATCGCTATCGTAGGACCGACCGGTGCCGGAAAGACAACCATGGTCAAACTTCTGATGCGTTTCTATGATGTAAACGGCGGAAGTATCAAGGTTGACGGTCATGATGTCCGTAATTTCAACCGCAGTAATCTCCGTGAGATGTTTGGAATGGTACTGCAGGATACCTGGCTGTTCTCCGGAACCATTATGGAAAATATCCGGTACGGAAGACTGGATGCAACCGATGAAGAGGTGATCGCAGCTGCAAAAGCGGCTCATATCCACAACTTTATCATGCAGCAGCCTGGCGGCTATCAGATGGTTCTGGATGAGGAGACCAGCAACGTTTCCCAGGGCCAGAAGCAGCTGCTCACCATTGCAAGGGCGATCCTGGCGGACAATAAGATTCTGATCTTGGATGAGGCCACATCTTCCGTAGATACCAGAACCGAGATGCAGATCCAGAAGGCCATGGATAACCTGATGAAGGGCAGAACCAGCTTTGTCATTGCCCATAGGCTTTCCACCATTAGAGATGCAGATCTGATCCTGGTTATGAAAGACGGAGATATTATCGAGCAGGGCAATCATGAAGAACTGCTGGCACGAAAAGGATTTTATGCAGATCTTTATAATAGTCAGTTCGAGAAAAAAGAGGCACAGGCATAAGCTGATAGAAAGACAAAGTGTTATTATATAAAAAAAGAGCGAAGCGGATTCCGAACGTCCGCTTCGCTTTTTTACTCTATACATCCGTTCCGCTTTCAGGTATAATTCTGTAGTAAGGACTCTGAAACAGGGCTTTCAAAAAAGGCTCCGGAGTATCCATAAAAAATGAAAGAAACGGGAGGATTTTACCATGATCATAACAACAACACCATCGGTAGAGGGAAGAGCAATCCGTGAATATAAAGGAATCGCATTCGGAGAAGTGATCACAGGAGTGAATGTTATCAAGGACCTTGGCGCAGGTCTTCGGAATTTTTTCGGCGGAAGAAGTGCCGGATATGAGGAAGAGCTTCAGAAAGCCAGAGAAGAGGCACTGAAAGAGCTGGAGCAGCGCGCGGCAGCAATGGGAGCCAACGCAGTGATCGGTGTGGATATCGATTATGAGGTGCTTGGCGCAGACAATGGCATGCTGATGGTTACAGCAAGCGGAACAGCGGTAGTGGTGGATTAAGGCGTATGGCAGCAGTAAAAAACGGACGGGAATATCTTACACATGTGACAGAAACTCTGCGTCACCGGATCACTCAGCTGAATGATTCCATAGAAGCAGGTCAGAAAGAAATCGAAGGGATGCACGAGTACTACTGGGAAAACTACACAGAGATGGATCAGTACGGCTATGAGAACTTTGATAACCAGCAGGCACTTCTCCATGAGATTAATGCAAGCAATGAGAAGATCGAGCTGCGGCGCAGGTTCCGGAAAATGATGGATTCTCCATTTTTTGGAAGAGTAGATTTCTGTTATGAGGGCGACGATGAGCCTGAGATCTTTTATATCGGAATTGCAAACCTTGCGGAGGAAAACGGTGGCCTTCCACTGATCTATGACTGGAGAGCACCGGTGTCCGGACTGTTCTATGATTTTGACAAAGGGCCGGCATCCTATCAGGCACCTCTGGGGGAAATCCATGGAGACATTGCTGCCAAGTGGCAGTATAAGATCCGTGGTGGAAAAATGATCTATGAGTTTGAAAGTGATGTGAAGATCGATGATGAGATCCTGAAGGCAGAGCTTGGAAGTAACGGAGATGTACAGCTGAAAAACATTATCCGCACCATTCAGAAAGAGCAGAATGCCATTATCCGAAACACTTCGGACCGGATCATGGTGATCCAGGGAGCTGCAGGAAGCGGCAAGACATCCATCGCCCTGCACAGGATCGCCTATCTTCTCTATCATGACAGGAAAAATCTGAAATCTTCTTCTGTGCTGGTGCTTTCACCCAACGGAGTGTTCTCGGATTATATTTCCCATATTCTGCCGGAGCTTGGAGAAGAGAATATCCGGGAGATGAGCTTTGATCTTTTTGCCTATAAGAGACTGAAAAATACAGTGTCAGACTGCGAAGACCGCTACGATCTGATCGAGCGACAGATTGCAGGATCGTGCGATGAGAAACTTCTGAAGGAAAAACAGTCCCGGGATTTTCTGGACCGCATGGAAGGGTATCTGGTAGAACTGGAAGACAGCCTTATGAATTTCCGGGATGTGGAACATCGTGGTGTAGTCAAAAAAGAACAGGAGATCATCGAGCTCTTTTACTTTAAATTTATGGATATCCCGCTGCTTTCCAGAATGGATGCAGTGGCGGAGTATTTCATTGATGAGGTGGAAACGCTGAAGGGATTTGACCTTCCGGAGGAAGAGCGGGAGGCAGTGAAGAGCCGTTTTTACCGGATGTATGAGACAAGAGATCTTTATGTGTTATACAATCGTTTCCTGAGGCAGGAGGGATTTCCGGCGCTTCCACAGGTACAGTACGAAAAAAGAAAGCTTCGTTATGAGGATGTGTATCCGGTTCTGTATCTGAAATACCGGTTGGAAACCCAGCAGGAGGACAGTGGTGTCCGTCACCTGATCGTAGATGAGATGCAGGATTATTCCAGGATCCAGTATCTGATCATCCAGAAGCTTTTTAAATGTAAGATGACGATCCTTGGAGACCGGGAGCAGACCATGGACGGGGATCAGCAGGATGTACTCACATTCCTTCCGAAGATCTTTGGAAAAGATATCCGCAGGATCGTGATGAACAAGAGCTACCGTAACACTATTGAGATCGCTTCTTATGCAAATCAGCTTGCCGGGATCACAGAAGTGGAACTGTTTGAGCGTCATGGAAAACCGGTGGAGGAAAAAGAATTTCCGGGGCTTATCGAGGCATTGGAGCGCGTGGTGAAGGAACTGAAACTGGAGAAGCAGGCAGTGACGGAAGCTGAAGCAGACAGAATGAAAATGGCAGATATGGAGACAGCCGGTGCGGAAGGCCAGGAAGAATTTTCTTACGAGACAGCAGCGGTGATAACGAGAACTGCAGATGAGGCAAGAGAAGCATACTATATCCTTCAGAAAAAACTGGAAGCAGAAGGATTTGATACAAAGGAGCGGCTGTCCCTGCTTCACAGAGACAGTACAAACTTCAAAAAAGGTCTTACGGTTACCACCTTTTATATGGCAAAAGGCCTGGAATTTGACCAGGTATTTTCGGTATTTCCGGGAGCAGACCGAAGCCCTATCGTGCAGAGAGCCAGATATATTGCGGCAACCAGAGCGCTTCATGAATTGTATATGTATGAAATAACAGAATAAAAAATAATACAAAACGCTGTAAAAGGAAATCGTGGTACAAAATTCCTTTTACAGCGTTTTTGGATGATTTTTTGATAAAGAATTAAAAGATATAATAGAGTTGTTCTATTTCATGTTTTCACAGAAGATTTCTTCCATAGATCCGGTAAGCGGAACACCAAGTTTCCGTAAGGTTCCGTCCAGAGCGTGGAAAACGTCGCGTACATTGTAGAAAGTTGCATTGTTTCCCATGTGGCCGATGCGGATGACCTTGCCTGCGAGAACGTCGAAAGAACCTGCAAGCATGATGTTGTAGTCTTTTTTGACTCCGTCTAGGATCGCAGCGGCTGTGGTGCATTCCGGAACTTCAAAAACAGTTACAGTGCTGGAATAGCCGCTGTGGAGATACAGCTTAAGTCCGGCTCCTGTAATGGCCTTTCGGGAGGCTGCGGCGATTTTGGCATGGCGTGTAAGAATCCCGGGATCATCGGCAATGTTGTCAATAGCAGCACGCAGGCCATAGATATCGCTGATCGGCATGGTATATGGAAACCATTTTTCTTCATAATAATGTGCAAAGGTTGTGAGATTTGCGTAGAAAGAAGCAATGGGTGTCTTTCTTTCAGTCATTGCCTTCTTTGCATCGCTGCTGACTACAACAAAGGTAAGTCCCGGAGGTGCGGATACCACCTTCTGTGATCCGCCGCACATGATATCAATCTGACATGCATCAATGTTCAGTGGTTCGCCGAAGGAAGCAGAGACAGAATCTACAACGGTAAGGATTCCATATTTTTTAAGAAGGGGACCGATGGCAGCGACATCGTTGAGCATACCACTTGGAGTATCGCCGTGAACTACGGTTGCATATTTGTAGTCATGGTTATCTGCAAGAAAATCTTCCAGTTCCTTCACATCGAGGGTATTGCGGTAATCTCGGGTATAAAGTTCCGGTTTGCCTCCGTACATGGAAACAAAATCGGCAAAGCCTTTTCCATAGATACCATTGTCGAGAACGAGAACCTTATCTCCAGGCTCAGTCATGGAAGCGATGGCAGCCTCCAGACCAAGAATACCTTCACCACTTAAGATGAGGGTTTCATTGGAGGTGTGGAGAAGAGCGCTGATCTTCTCACAGGTTTCTTTATAAAATTCGACAAAATCTTCGTCCAGATCCGGGTTGGTGCATTCCAGGCTTCTTGCCAGACGGACATTTTCTGCGACCTGTGTAGGTCCCGGTGTCATGATCTTATACATAAACTCACCTCTTGTTTTCTTTGGTTATTTATTTTTTTAATCCGGTTTTTCTTGCTGCAAGGTTTAATGGTGTGATCACTACGAGAACGATAACTGCTGCAACTCCAATCTGTACCAGGTTTCCGGGAATGGAAGATACCGGTGCCAGAGGGTTTCCGTAGATGATAACTTCTGCGATATAATAACCGACAACCTTGATCACGCAGGCTGCGGCGATGGCGATCACATACCATTTCATGTTCTGATGTTTATGGTCTTCCGTGATCTTACCTACGGTGAATCCCATGATGCCTACGATGATAAGGGTAAATGGTGCCCAAAGAGTCCAGCCGGAGAGAAGGTCGAATAAGCCCATTCCGATTCCACCTGCGATGGCTCCGGTTTTCTTTCCGAATAGAATGGCACCGATGAAGAGCGGTACATTTCCAAGATGGATCAGTCCGCCGTTGGCTGCAATTGGAAGCTTGACGTTAATAAATGCGGTGAAGATATAAGTCAGCGCAACAAATACGGCTGTGATGGTGAGAAACTGAACAGATGAAAGTTCCTGATCAGTTTTCTGAGATGTCTGAATTGCTTTTTCCATAGTTATGAATCCTTTCCCGAAAACATCAATATATGGATGTCCTCTTTTCATATGTTTTTGGTTGGGTATACTTTACAACATGAGTGTATACGAATAAAGACACAATTATCGAAAAAAAAAAGGGGACAGATTAAAACAAAACAGAAATTCCGCAGAGGCAGTGTAAAATCGGAAATACAGGATCAGAAGCAGAATGGAATAAGATAGGCACATCTGGGGAGATTATAATATAGGAAAAATTCTGTACGGAATGGGATATTTGTTTACAGGATATTCATAAAGTACAGGGAGAAATCAATTGACAAAGTTGTAATAAAATCGTAAAATGTAGCAAAGAGTGTGTTCAGGAGCGAATATTCCGGACACACTTTGTGACTGATGATGATTATGAGGAGGATACTATGAAGAATAAAAAATTTATCGCACTTTTAGCTATGACTGTTGCTCTTTCTGGTGTCATGACTGCATGTGGCTTCGGAGGAGATAAAAATGACAGCGTGGTTGTGGAGGCTACTCCTACTCCTGCACCGGCGAAGAAAGCGAAGGTGACACCGACTGTTGCAGCAGATGCACAGAATACAACTTATACATCCAAAGATAAATCCGTAGCGATCAAGCTTCCGGATGCAACCTGGGCCAATAAATCCGATGAGACGGATATGTTAAGTTTTGAGTCTCCGGATCAGGGTAAGATCCTGATCCTTCACGGTTCTGGTGCGGATCTGGAGTCTGCAGTAATTCCGAATTCACAGGATATGGCCGTTTCCATGACACAGGCAGAGAACATGGTAAATGGAACGGACTTTGAGATCCAGGATTATAAGTCAGACCAGAAAGACGGAGTTAATATCTATTCCTACACTGTAAAATATAAGGACACAACCAAGAGTGACGGCTATGTATATGCCATCAATAAATATTTTGTAAATGACAGCGAGTATTACAGCCTTGTGGCATCTGTTAAAAAAGAGGATGCTCTGAAAAAGGTTCAGGAGTCTGTCGACAGCTTTGCAATCCTTGGTGATTCCACTCTGAAGAGTGCGGCAAATGGTTCCGCAGCCAAGACTGCCGGTAAAGGTAATGCAGCAGCTTCCTCTGACGGAAGTGCATCTGCAGATGGTAATGCAGCAGCTTCTTCTAACGGAACAGCAGCAGATGGAACTGCAGCTGCCGACGGAAGCACATCTACAGACGGAAGTGCAGCATCTGACGGAACATCTACAGACGGAAGCAGTACATCTGACGGTTCTTCCGATGGAACTGCATCCACTGACAGCAGCTCCTCCGGTGCTATTGTAAATGGCGGATTTACAGATGAGCAGCTTGGCAACACAGATGAGACAAGAACTATTTACAGAAACTCCGATGGTAAACCACGTGTTATCGTTCCGGACGGAAACGGTGCATGGATGGATAACGAAGGAAACCGTTTCACCTTCTCTTCTCAGTATGACTGTGATGTATATGAAGAGGATGGAACAAGCTTCTACTGGCACGGTGAGGCTGCAGACGTATACTATATGCCTGTACAGTAAAGCCTGGAGCAGCAGGAGATTCGGTTAGATAAGAAATCCGGGATCACAGCTTTTGTGGCTGCGGTCCCGGATTTTTTGTGTCATATTATGTCAGAGGCGTATACTTATACAGGAAGACATGGTATAATGTGAACGCTGCGGGCGATGGAACGCCCGGAAAATATTTGGAGGTTTTTATGGAAGCATACAGCGATTTTGCCAGAGTTTATGATATCTTCATGGACAATGTGGAATATGAAAAATGGGCGGAATATCTGATCGGAAGCCTTAAGGAATACGGAATTGAAGACGGGATCGTGCTGGAACTTGGCTGCGGGACCGGAGTGATGACGGAACTTCTGGCAGAGTCCGGTTATGATATGATCGGTGTGGATAATTCCGAGGAAATGCTGGGCGAGGCCATGGAAAAACGGGCAGAGTCCGGCCATGAGATCCTTTATCTGGAGCAGGATATGCGGGAGTTTGAACTTTACGGAACAGTGCGGGCTATCGTCAGCGTCTGTGACTGTATGAATTATATTACAGAGGAAGAAGATCTTCTTACTGTATTTAAACTGGTGAATAATTATCTTGATCCGGATGGAATTTTTATATTTGATATGAATACGCCGTATAAATACCGGGAAATACTTGGAAATACGACTATTGCGGAGAATCGGGAAGAGGGCAGTTTTATCTGGGAAAATGAATTTGACGAAGAGACAGGAATTAACGTTTATGATCTGACTCTGTTCCTTCCAAGAGAAGACGGACTTTATGAGAGAGATGAAGAAATCCATTACCAGAAGGCCTATGAGCCGGAGAAAATCCGGGAATTGCTTGAAAAGGCAGGCCTTATCCCTCTGGCAGTTTATGATGCATACACCAAGGATGCACCGAAACCGGACAGTGGAAGACTGACTTTTGTGGCAAGAGAACATGGCAAAGGAATTTCGGCAGAAGAGAAATAAAGGAGGAAATTTTTTTATATGAGTGATTATATTGTAAGAGCAACAGCGGCAAACAGCCAGATCCGTGCGTTTGCGGCTGTGACAACAGATATGGTGGAGACAGCGAGACAGAATCATAATACCAGCCCGGTGGCAACAGCGGCACTGGGACGTCTCCTTACCGGTGGTGCCATGATGGGAGCGATGATGAAAGGGGAAAAAGATCTTCTTACACTTCGTATCCACGCAGGCGGACCGCTGCAGGGGATTACGGTAACTGCGGATTCTCACGGAAATGTAAAAGGTTATGTAGGAAATCCGGATGTATGTATTCCGGCAAACAGCAAAGGCAAACTGGATGTTGCGGGAGCTGTCGGTGTAGGGTTTATGGATGTGATCAAGGATATGGGCTTGAAAGAGCCATATGTGGGTCAGGTTGCACTTCAGACCAGTGAGATTGCAGAAGACCTTACCTATTATTTTGCCACCAGTGAGCAGGTTCCGTCTGCAGTAGGACTGGGTGTGCTGATGAATAAGGATAATACGGTTCGTCAGGCCGGCGGCTTTATTGTGCAGCTGATGCCGTTTGCAGAGGAAGAAGTGATCGCAAAGCTTGAGGAAAACGTATCAAAGATCGATTCTGTTACCAGCCTTCTGGAGCAGGGCCATACACCGGAAAGCCTTCTTGAGAAAGTACTGGAAGGTTTTGATATCGAGATCAATGATACACTGCCCACACAGTTCCACTGCAACTGCTGCAGAGAACGTGTGGAAAAAGCGCTGATCAGCATTGGAAGAAAAGAACTCAACGAGATGGTCCAGGAAGGCAAGGACATTGAGATGAACTGCCATTTCTGCAATAAAAATTATAAATTCAGCGTGGAAGATCTTAAGAGAATCATAAAAGAGTGCAAGCGATAAGCCGCAGGAGGAAGAAAAAATGAAGCATGGTTTTATCAAGGTGGCAGCAGCAACGCCGAGAGTTACCGTTGCAGACTGCAAGGCAAACGGGGAGGAAATCCTGAAGGCCATTCATGAAATGGAAAAAGAGCATGTCAAGCTGATGGTATTTCCGGAATTCTGTATCACAGGATATACCTGTCACGATCTTTTTCTTCAGAGATGCCTTCTGGACAGTGCGTGGGATGAACTTCTCCATATTGCAGATGAGACAAAAGAGACAGATGCCCTGATTTTTGTGGGACTTCCACTGCGTCACAGAGGCAAACTTTATAATGTGGCAGCTGCCCTGAATCATGGCCGTATCGTGGGATTTGTGCCGAAGACTCATATTCCTAATTATAACGAGTTTTATGAACAGAGGCAGTTCGCCGGTGCAGAGGAAGAAGATGTGGAATTTGTGGACTTCCTGAAAGGCGTGAAAAATGAGGAAGATGAGTTCTGGGATGAAATTCCTTTTGGAACAGAGCTGATCTTTGAGTGTGAGGAATTCCCGGAATTTACTGTTGCGGCAGAGCTCTGTGAGGATCTCTGGGTTCCGGCACCGCCAAGTATCCGTCATGCCATCAACGGTGCCCATATTATCGTCAATCTTTCTGCCAGCGATGAGATGGTAGGAAAGGATTCCTACCGGAGAACTCTGGTAAGCGGGCAGTCCGCACGGCTGATCTGCGGATATATTTACGCAAGCGCAGGAGAGGGCGAGTCCACCCAGGATCTTGTGTTCGGCGGACAGAATATGATCGCGGAAAATGGCTCCATGCTTGCGGAAAGCAGACGTTTTGAGAACGGCATTATTTACAGTGAGATCGATGTACAGAGACTGGCTGATGAGAGAAGAAGAATGTCCACATATCCGGCAGTTTCCATCTGTAGCCATACAAGAGTTGGTTTTTCCGTAGCAGAGGAAGAAACCAGACTTACCAGAAAGTATCCGCAGTATCCGTTCGTTCCGTCTGTGAAGGAAGAACGTGATGAGCGCTGTGAGGAGATCCTGAATATCCAGGCTATGGGACTTAAGAAACGTATGGAACATATCCACAGCAGGAGTGCGGTGGTAGGACTTTCCGGCGGGCTGGATTCCACACTGGCGCTTCTTGTAATGGCGCGTGCTTTTGACCGGATGGGAATGCCGAGAGATCAGATCCACTGTGTGACCATGCCGTGTTTTGGAACCACAGACAGAACCTATCAGAATGCCTGCAAGTTAAGCCGCTGCCTTGGTGCAAAACTTACTGAGGTGAATATTAAAGAGGCGGTAAATGTACACTTCCGGGATATCGGACATGATCCGGACATCCACGATGTGACTTATGAGAACAGTCAGGCACGTGAGCGTACCCAGATCCTGATGGATACGGCAAACAAGGAGGGTGGAGTTCTTGTGGGAACGGGAGATCTTTCCGAGCTGGCTCTTGGATGGGCAACCTACAATGGTGACCATATGTCCATGTATGGCGTGAATGCTTCTGTCCCGAAGACACTGGTACGTCATCTGGTACGTTATTATGCGGATACCTGCGGGGATGAGGAGTTGAAAGAAGTTCTTCTGGATATTCTGGATACGCCGGTCAGCCCTGAGCTTCTGCCGCCGAAGGATGGCAAGATCGCCCAGAAGACCGAAGATCTGGTAGGACCTTATGAACTCCATGATTTCTATCTGTATTACATGCTGCGTGCAGGATTTACACCGGATAAGATCTATCGGCTTGCCTGCCTGACTTTTGACGGAATTTATGATAAAGAGACGATCCTGAAATGGCTGAAAACCTTCTACCGGAGATTTTTTGCCCAGCAGTTCAAGCGTTCCTGCCTGCCGGATGGACCGAAGGTAGGTAGTGTGGCACTTTCTCCAAGGGGAGATTTAAGAATGCCAAGTGATGCAAGTGCAAGGATCTGGCAGGATGTGCTGGAGAAGATTGAAATCTGAAGATAGATCACAGAGTGTAATGGAAAGGTACGATTTATGATCGGATTTACCTGACATGATAAAAAAGCGGAGAGCTTATGTGTTCTCCGCTTTTTTTACTGCGTCTGTGATGGCCGAAAGGAGTACCTGGGAGGTATATTTCCGGTCTCCTGCATACTGAATGTCCTCCAGGGACTGGCTGGAATAAATCTGGCTTGCCAGGGAATTCAGAACCGGCTCCATGAGAGGGTAGGAAGCTTTTGTTGTTTCGCTTAAGTTTACCAGACGAATGGCTTTGATTTTGTCAGCGTTTACGGTGACTTCCACATCAAAGGTATTATCATTCAGGGTAATGGAAGAGGTGTATACACCCGGTTTGTAGCGGGATTTTTCGCCGGCTGTATGGCTGGCAGCTTTTCCGGGACCGAACATGAAGAAAAGGATGACAGCCAGAACAACAGCCAGAGCCAGAAAGACGGCTGTGTAGATGATCTCTTTCATATGTAGGACGATGATCCTGGTTTTGGAACTCATGGCGCACGCCTCCCGAAGCTTTTTTATATAGTTTATTAAAAGAGAAGAGAATTTATGCCAGAGCGCCCGTTCTATGGGAACAGGATTTGTGGTATGATAGAGATACTTCAGGTGTAAAATGCGCCAGAGCGACCGAAAATCTGCAGGAAAATCAGGAGGAAAAGAATGTCACTACAGTTTATTATAGGAAGTTCCGGAAGTGGAAAGTCCTGTTATGCATATCAGAATATCATAGAACAGGCCGGACTGCATCCGGAGAAGCTTTTCTTTGTGATCGTGCCGGAACAGTTTACCATGCAGACCCAGAAGACACTGGTGGAGATGAGTCCGGGAAAAGGAATCCTGAATATTGATATTTTAAGTTTTGAGCGTCTGGCATACCGCGTGCTGGAGGAAGTTGGCGGAGACAGCCGTACGCTTCTGGAAGAAACCGGTAAGAGCATGGTGCTCCAGAAGATGGTCCAGCAGCATGGAAAGGAGCTTTCCTACCTGGGAGGCCAGATGCGTAAGGCGGGATATCTGGATGAAGTGAAGTCCATTTTGTCAGAATTTATGCAGTACGATATCCGGGACAGTGAAATTCAGGAGATGATCGAGGATTCCAGTGACAGGGCATTACTTCAGATGAAACTGAAAGATGTATCTGTTCTTTACCAGGCATTTACCGGGTATCTGAAGGATCATTATATGACGGGAGAAGAAGTGATGGACGCTCTGGAAAAAGCTCTTCCTTTTTCCAGAAAGATGAAAAACAGCGTTCTTCTTCTGGATGGATACACCGGTTTTACTCCCATCCAGATGCGGGTGGTGGGAGAATTGCTTGCTGTCTGTGAAAAAGTGATGGTAACGGTGACCATGGATGCGGCTGAGAATTTAAGTACCAGAGGGAAGCCCTATCAGCTTTTTTACATGAGCCGTCAGATGATCCACAGACTTTCGGAACTGACCAGGGAGATTGAGGAGCCGGTCCTTTTGAAAGATGTGAAAAAATCCCGGTTTTCCCAGGCGCCTGCACTACATTTCCTGGAAAAAAATATCTTCCGTTACCGGAAAAACGTATATAAAAAGAAACAGGATGAGATTTGTATGTTTTCCGCGACAAGTCCCCTGAAAGAGATGGAAGAAACTGCCCGGCGGATCGCCAGACTTATCCGTGAAAAAGACTGCCGCTACGGTGAGATCGCAGTGATCACCGGTAACCTGGAGGAGTATGGAAATCTTGCAAAGCAGGTATTTGCGGCAGCCGGGATCCCGTATTTTATTGATGAGAAACATACGGTTCTTATGAATCCTTTTGTGGAATATTTCCGGGCAGCTCTTGAGATGGCAGTACAGGATTTTTCCTATGAAAGTGTATTTCGTTATCTCCGATGTGGAATGTCCTGTGTGACCAGGGAAGAAGCAGATCTTCTGGAGAATTATGTGCTGGCACTTGGAATCCGGGGATTTAAGAAATGGGATGAAGTATGGGTGCGCATCTATCGGGGGATGCCTCCGGAAAATATTCAGAGGCTTAATGAGATCCGGGAGCGGTTTGCAGATGAGACCAGGGAGCTGGCGTTAAGTTTTAAAGGCGGGAAGAAGACGGTACGGGAATACTGTACCATTCTCTATGAGTTTGCCCTGAAGAGCCAGGTGCAGCAGAAACTGAAACATCAGGAACTGAAATTTAAGGAACAGGGCGACAAGGCCATGGAGAAGGAGTATGCTCAGATATACGGGATCGTTATGGAACTTCTGGACAACATGGTGGAGATCCTGGGTAAGGAGACAGTGAGCCGCCAGGATTTCCGGCAGCTTCTGGAGACCGGTCTTAACCAGGCCAAGGTGGCGTTGATCCCGCCAAGCATGGATCAGGTACTTGTGGGAGATATGGAGAGAACCAGGCTGAAAGATATCCGGGCGCTGTTTTTTGTTGGAGTCAATGAGGGAAATATCCCCAAGAATACTTCCGGTGGGGGGATTTTAACAGAGCTTGACAGGGAGTTTTTTCAGGATCAGGGGATACAGCTGGCACCTGGTCCGAAAGAACTGATGAATACGCAGAGATTTTATCTCTATCTGAACATGACCAAGCCAAGAGAACTGCTCTGTCTTTCTTTCTGTCAGTCAGACAGTCAGGGAAAAGCTTTAAGCCCGGCCTTTCTTATTAATAATATCCGGGAAATGTTTCCGGAAATGGAAATCCGGCAGTGTGGAGAAGTGCAGGACTCCATGGAGCTTCTGGAACTTCCGGGAATCAGTCTGGATTATCTGCTGAAAGGTCTTGCGGGAGAAGAGTATCGGGATGATGCAGTGTTCCAGGAATTGTACAGCTGGTACCTTCAGAGTCCGGAATATAGGACACTTGTGAAACGGCTGACAGAAGTATCTTTTTCGGAACGTCCATCGGATATGATCGGAAAAACTGTGGCAGGGATTCTTTACGGGGAAGTTTCTCCATACAGTGCTACCCGGCTGGAGCGGTTTGCGGCCTGTGCATTTGCACATTTTCTGCAGTATGGCCTGAAAGTGACAGAACGGGCGGAATATGAATTCCGTGCTATGGATATGGGAAATGTGATGCACATGGCACTGGAAAAATTTGCGGCGGAAGTCCGAAAAGAGGGACTGGACTGGGCGGATCTTACAGAGGAAGAGAGAAACCGTATCATAGATGACTGTCTGGATCAGGTTTCCGCAGATTACGGAAATACAGTTCTCAAAAGCAGTGCAAGGAATGAATATATGATCGAGCGTACCAGACGGATCTTAAGGCGTACGGTGTGGGCACTGCAGGAACAGCTGAAACATGGAGAATTCCGGCCGGAAGGCTTTGAAGTGAAGTTTGAGGGTGGCCGGATCGACCGTGTGGATATTATGGAGGAGCCGGAGAAGAACCGGGTCTATGTAAAGGTCATTGATTATAAGACAGGAAATACTTCCTTTGATATGCTTGCACTGTATCATGGACTGCAGCTTCAGCTGATGATCTATCTGGATGGTGCGCTGAAGGTGGAACAGAGAAAATATCCGGAACGGGAGATCGTTCCTGCAGGAATTTTTTATTATAATGTGAAAGATCCCATGATCCAGGAGAAGATCCATGCGGATGTAGAGCGGGTTCAGGACCAGGTGATGAAAAAACTGAAAATGAACGGTCTGGTCCAGGCGGATGATGATGTAAGCATAAAGATTGATGAAACCCTTGCATCCATACCGGTGTCCAGAAATAAGGACGGAAGTTTCAGCAGGCGGTCTTCGGTGGCATCCAGGCAGCAGTTTAATGCACTGGGGGAATATGTGCGCCGTAAGATCTGCGACATCCGGGAGTCTATTCTGGACGGAAACGCGGCAGTGGCGCCTTATGAGCTTGGAAAAAAGAACGCCTGTACCTATTGTCCGTATATTACAGTGTGCGGATTTGACAGAAAGGTACCGGGATATGAGTTTCACAGATTACCATCGTTCTCAGAAAGTGACCTGTGGAAAAAAATCATGAAGGAGGACGAATAAATGGCTGTGAAATGGACGGAAGAACAGGAAAAAGTCATCACGCTCCGGGACAGGAATATTCTGGTCAGTGCGGCAGCCGGTTCCGGTAAAACCGCAGTACTGGTACAGAGGATCTTAAGTAAGATCATGGATTCTGTGAAACCGGTGGATATTGACCGCCTTCTGATCATGACATTTACAAGGGCGGCAGCCGGAGAGATGCGGGAACGTATTGAACGTGCCCTGGATCAGGCACTGGCCGAAGATCCGGATAATGAGCATCTACAGAGACAGATGACACTGATCCATACTGCACAGATCACGACCATTGACGGATTCTGCTCCTATGTGATCCGGAATTATTTTCATCTGATCGGACTGGACCCGGGTTACAGGACAGCAGATGAAGGAGAACTGAAGCTTTTGCAGGAAGACGTGCTCAAGGAGCTTTTTGAAGATTATTATGCAGAGGGCGATGAGGATTTTACCACTTTTGTGGAATGCTATGCGGCAGGGAAATCCGATGAAAGCCTGAAAGAGCATGTTCTGGATCTGTATGATGCGTCCATGAGTAATCCCTGGCCCGAAGAGTGGCTGGATGGCTGTGTGGAGAATTATTGCCTGGACCCGGAAAAAGGAATTGTGGAAACAAAGTGGTACCAGTCTCTGTGGGAAATTGTGGACAGTGCGCTGAAGGAAGCAGAAGAACTGAACCGGAGTGCCATGGAGATCTGTGGAGAAAGTGAGGGACCGGAACTGTATCTGGATGCCCTGCAGAAAGATCTTGTGCTGATCCGGCAGTTGCAGGAACTGTCCGATAAACAGGACTATGATCAGATGGTACAGACTCTGCAGAATCTTTCATTTGCAAGGCTTTCCACAAAAAAGATGGAAGGGGTATCCGGCCAGCTGAAAAGTCTGGTAAAAGATATCCGGGAAGATGCAAAGGATATCCTGAAAGATCTGGGAAGCCGGTATTTTCAGTGCAGTCTTGAGGAACTGACGGAGCTGACGCTGGCATCTGCAGGACCATTAAAGATGCTGGTAAAACTCACCAAAGATTTTGCACAGCGTTTCAGTGACAAGAAGAGGGAAAAAAATGTCCTGGATTTCTCAGACATGGAACATTTTGCCCTGGAGATCCTTCTGAAAAAAGAAGGAGATATCTGTACGCCAAGCCAGGCAGCAAGGGAACTTTCCGAGAAATACGATGAGGTTCTTCTGGATGAATATCAGGACAGCAACCTGGTTCAGGAAATCCTGATGCAGAATGTTTCCGGCTGGGTGAATGACCGTAAAAATATCTTTATGGTAGGAGATGTGAAGCAAAGTATTTACCGGTTCCGACTGGCTCGTCCGGAGCTGTTTATGGAGAAGTACAAAAGCTATTCTCTGACAGACAGCCTGGAGCAGAGGATCGATCTTCACAAAAATTTCCGAAGCAGACAGGAAGTTCTGGAAAGTGTCAACTTTATTTTCCGACAGATCATGGGAGCGGATCTGGGTGGAATTGATTATGATGAGGCGGCTGCTCTGTATCCGGGAGCCTCTTTTCCGGAGGGACAGGATAGCGAATTCGTAAAGACTGAGGTTCTTCTTGTGGAAAAAGACGGGGAGATCCTGGAGGATTCCGATGTGGACGCACCGGAAAATGAAAGGGAGCTGGAGGCTCTGGCCATTGCAGGAAAAATCCGTTCCATGGTGGGACATGACCTTGTGCTTGACAAGGAAACCGGGGAGTACCGTCCTGTACGGTATGGAGATATTGTGATCCTGCTCCGCTCTGCCACCGGATGGGCAGAGACTTTTGGGGAAGTGCTGGCTGCAAGAGGGATTCCGTCCTATACGGCGTCCCGAACCGGATATTTTTCCACAACAGAGGTTGTTACACTTCTGAATTATCTCCGGGTGCTGGATAATCCTCTTCAGGATATTCCTCTGACCGGTGTGCTTCGTTCTCCCATTGTGGGATGCACCACAGAGGAGCTGGCAGAGCTTCGGATCGCATATCCGGAGGGAATGATCTGTGAATGTGTGCGGGCATTTGTGGAGGATTATCGGGAACACCGGATTTTTGAGGAGAAGAAAAAAACTCTGGGAGAGAAACTGTCCCGTTTTTGGGACACAATGAACGGACTCCGGGATATGGCTGCATATACGCCGGTCCACCAGCTGATCCTGGAAGTGTTGGAACGTACCGGATATGGAAACCATGCAAAGGCTATGCCAGATGGCGCACAGAGAAGTGCAAACCTGAACATGCTGGTGGAAAAAGCCATGGAATACGAGAAGACAAGTTATCGTGGTCTGTTTAATTTTGTACGGTATATCCAGAAACTGCAGCAGTATCAGGTGGATTACGGAGAGGTGAATCTTTCCGGAGCAGGAGAAAGTGCTGTGCAGATCATGACCATTCATAAGAGCAAGGGTCTGGAGTTTCCTGTTGTGTTTGCGGCAGGAATGGGGAAAAGGTTTAATTTCCGGGATATGAATGCAAGTATTCTGATCCATCCGGATCTTGGCATCGGTGCGGACGCCATACTGCCGGAAAAGAGGATCATCGCATCATCCCTGTGCAAACAGATCATCCGCCGGGAACTTCTTAAAGAAAGTCTGGGGGAGGAACTCCGTGTGCTGTATGTAGCACTTACCAGAGCAAAAGAAAAACTGATTCTCTGTGGAACAGTGGGAGATCTGGAACAAAAATTGACATCACTGTCCGTATTAAGGGACAGTAAAGAAGAGCTGCTTTCTCTGGGACTGCGTATGCGTGGAAAAACTTACTGGGATTATGTACTTCCATCTCTTGCAAGGCACAGGTGTATGTCGTCACTTTTCCATGAATATGGAATATTTATGAACCGGATGAATCCACTGTATGGGGATCCTTCGGAATTTGTGGTGACGAAGATCACAGCACAGGATCTTACAGAAAATGAGATTGTGGAACAGGCAGAGCGGGAAATGAAGAAAGAAACTCTGGAAAACTGGAATCCGGGCAGAGTTTTTGACAGTGAGATCCGGGAAGAGATCGAGAGACGGTTTTCTTTCATATATCCATATCAATATCTGGAAGATCTTCCTGTGAAAGTCAGTGTATCAGAACTGAAAAAGAGAAGTTACCACAGTGAACAGGATCTTGAAGAGACGGTGGATTATGAGACGGAAGAAGAAATTCAGCCGATAGTTCCTCGGTTTATCGAGGAGAAAAAAGAGGAAGGTTATGCAGGAGCACTTCGCGGAACGGCTTATCATCGGGTGATGGAGTGCCTGGATTACGGACATGCCGGAAGCCAGGAGGAAATCCGCAGTCAGCTGAGAGAATGGGTTGATAATAAGAAGATGGAAAGAAAAGAGGCTGAGTCTGTCCGGGTAAGAGACATCTGGAACTTTGTGGAATCATCTCTCGGCCAGAGGATGAAAGCGGCTTCAGAGAAGAAGCTGCTGTTTAGGGAGCAGCCGTTTGTGATCGCAAGAAAAGCTTCGGAGCTGGAACCGGAGTGGCAGTGCGAGGAAGATGTTCTGGTGCAGGGAATCATTGACGGATATTTTATTGAGGATGAAGAAATCGTTCTGGTGGACTATAAAACGGACTTTGTGAGACGTGGAGAAGAACAGAAACTGATCGACCGTTATCATGTCCAGCTGGAAGATTATGCCCAGGCACTGGAGAGGATGACGGGCCGGAAAGTGAAGGAACGGTATATTTATTCGTTTACTCTGGGAAAAGAAATTCTGTTGTAAGAAATATTGTTGTGAAAAATAAAAGTCAGAGACCGAATACTTACTTTGCAGAAAGGTTCGGTCTCTGACTGGCAAATGCGATATTATATTGATGTGGGGAAATATCCTGCGGCGGAGCGCTTATACTCTCCAGCCTGCAGGATATTTGTTTTTAAGGATTCCGTTTACAAGTTTTCCGAAGCCGAGAGGATAACCGTCCACGCAGAGAAGATGCCAGCCTTTTTTGTGAGCGGCCTCTTCCGGCTCGATCATAAGAGTTTCGCCTTTCAGATAACGGGTAAGCCGCTCATCAGAAACCGGCAGAGAGATAACGGCTTCCACATCTCCTTTATGAAGAGCCAGCGCCAGTGGCTGAGACGGTTCAAATCGGTTTTTCTTCAGATCACCCAGATAGAGACCGTTTCGAAGGAAGGAGATCCCACGGAGATCCAGCGGGAAAGGCAGCTGGTAGTACACTTTATCTTTGCGGACTTCCACACGGTTCCAGTCAAATTCCTGGCCGCCAATGGTTTTCAGGCCGATCTCCGAGAAAAATTCCTCCAGCCATTTCCGAGTGTTTTTGTCCGGCCCTTTTGCGGAGAAACGGAAAACAGGTGGAAGAGAATCGCCTTTTTTGTGGAACAGGGCGAGAAAATGACCTTCGCCATCCATTTTGTGTGGAAAGATTCGAACGCATTTTTGAAGTTCTTCCGGATCAAATGTATTTAAGTTTAATGTGATTTCGGAATCGGAATCATCGGCTATACCGGCATATTCCGGGCGGCCCTGAGAGAATCCTTCGTATCCCTGCATTTCCATAAGTTCCATATCCGGACGCTCATGGAGAAGATAAGCCACAACCTCTTCATCTTCGCAGGGGGAGAAGGTGCAGGTGGAGTAAAGCATCATTCCGCCTGGACGAAGCATATCGGCAGCTTTTAAGATCAGGTCTTTCTGGATATCGGAAAGTTCCGCGGATTTTTCCGGTGTCCAGTCACGGGCAAGTGCCTCCTCTTTTCGGAACATGCCTTCCCCGGAGCATGGGGCATCCAGAAGTATCTTGTTAAAGAAAGCCGGGAAACGCTGGGCAAGTTTGGCGGGTTTTTCGTCGGTGACGAGCATATTTTTCATGCCAAAAAGTTCCAGGTTCCGAAGAAGGGCTCTGGCCCTGGAAGTACTGATATCGTTGGCAAGAAGGAATCCGGTATCATTTAAGGCAGCTCCAAGTGCCGTTGCTTTTCCTCCGGGAGCCGCACAGAGATCCAGGACAAAGTCTCCCGGTTCGATGGCAAGTCGGGAAGCCGGTGTCATGGCACTTGGTTCCTGAAGATAATAAAGTCCTGCCTGGTAGTAAGGACATCGGGCGGGGCGGCTTTCCTCATCATAGAAGTATCCGGTGCTGATCCACGGGATCGGCCGGATTGGGAAAGGGGAAAGTTCCTGAAAGTCCTGGCAGGAGAGCTTTGCGGTGTTTACACGGAGACCGTAGGTGCGGGGATTTTCGTAGCTTTCAAGGAAAGCGTCATAATCATCTCCAAGCATTTCTTTCATACGCTCCAGAAAAGGAAGCGGTAATGTCTGTATTTTATCTGAATCTGTCATAATTTCCTCCATAATATCAATCTCAAACTGCTGAAAATATTATAAAGGATGAAAGGATTTTTCTAAATACTATTGACAAAACTATATTATACGATATATAGTATTATTCACAGAACAATATTACATGACTTATCATGTGAATGAAAAACGCCATCGCGTTTCATGAGCATGTAGTAAGGTGGAAGTTGAATGTCCATTTTACAGGTCATAGAGAGGTGAGCAGATGGTATTTAATACAGGAGCAGCCCTCCTGGATGCGATCGTCCTGGCTGTTATTTCCAGGGAGAAGGACGGTACCTACGGGTATAAGATCACCCAGGATGTGCGAAGTGTTCTGGAAGTTTCAGAATCCACGCTGTATCCGGTTCTTCGGAGGCTTCAGAAGGATGAATGCCTGGAAGCCTACAATATGGAATATGCAGGCAGAAACCGGAAATATTACAAGCTGACAGATAAGGGCGCAGCGCAGCTGAATCTTTACAGAAGTGAATGGGAGATCTATTCATCCAAGATTACCAGGATGTTTGAGGAGGGAGTATAATTATGAACAGAAAGCAGTTTATGGAACAGCTTGAACGGCTGCTTTCCGATATTTCAGAGGCGGAGAGACAGGAGGCACTGGAATATTATGAAGGATATTTTGATGATGCAGGTCCGGAGAATGAAGGAGAAGTGATCCGGGAACTGGGAAATCCGGGGAAGGTTGCCGCGATCATCAAGGCAGATCTTCAGGAGAACAGTGAAGATTACGGGGAATACACAGAGAACGGATATCAGGACACCCGTGTGAAAGAGAACGGGGAGATGCCAGATCAGTACACAGAAATAACAGTACGCGGAGATGGACAGGAAGAAGAGCCTCATGATACAGGAAGTGCCGAAAACCGCAGGAAAAGTCGGGCCCAGCGTGGCTATCATGCAGAGAAGAAGCAGAATAAGGCAGGGATTATCCTTGCGCTGATCGTTCTTGTTTTTGCGGCTCCACTGATTAAAGGACTGTTTGGCGGAGCACTGGGAATTCTGGTGACACTGGCGTTACTGCCCTTCCTGCTGACATTTTTTGCGGGAGCGGGATCGATCATTCTTGTAATCGGTGCAGTTGCGTGTATTGCTGTTGGAATTGCCATGGTGGTATCTCTTCCGTCGGCCGGGATCCTGACTATCGGTATCGGATTTCTGATGATGGCACTTGGACTTTTGTTACTGGCACTGACGGTGTGGTTCACAGGTAAGATATTGCCGGCGATCCTGCGGAAATTTACGGGATTCTGCAGCAATCTCCTGAATGGAAGAAAGGCGGAAAAAGTATGAAACGTTTTCTGAAGGTAATTCTGATCCTTGCGGCAGTATTCGGTGCGACAGGCCTGGGACTTACTGCAGGCGGAGCTGCCATGGGAGCGACTATGGGAGATATAGGTGCTCTGGATAACGGAATCACCCAGATACTTCATATCCTGGATCATAAAGACGGCTGGGATGAAGAGAATTCCGAAGCAGCTATGGATGGGCAGGATGAGGATCTTGTGGCAGATGCAGAGAAGGCAGTAAATGAAAAAGGTGTTCTGACAGACAATGCAGACGGTTCTGCTTATACGAAAGCATATGAAGCTTCCGGTGTATCAGATCTTTCCTGTGATCTGAAATACGAAGAACTGGTTCTGAAAACATGGAATGAGGCTAAAGTCCAGGTGAAAGTTACAGGGAAGAATCACAATCGTGTTAAGATCAGCAATGACAACGGCAGTCTGACAATCGCCAGCAGCCAGAAGGTAAGAAACCGTTCCGTAGAAATTTTTTGCCCGGAAAACTTAAGCCTTCAGAAGATAAAACTTCAGATGGGAGCCGGAACCATCGAACTGGATGGCGATTTTAAAGCGGATCAGATGGAAGTGAATGTGGGGGCAGGAACCCTTGAGAATTCCGGCAGTCTGGATGTAAAAGAGGCAAATTTTACAGTTGGCGTGGGAACTGCTGACATCAGTGAAATTCAGACAGAGAAATTAAATGGCAGCTGTGGCATGGGAAATATGGATCTTACACTTGCAGGAAAAGCAGAGGATTATAATTATGAGCTGAAATGTGGCCTTGGAAATCTGGAGGTGGATGATTCTCAGGAAACATCCATCACTTCCGGAAATAAACAGATCACAAATGAAGGTGCCACGAAAAATATAAAACTGGATTGTGGAATGGGAAACGTTCAGGTGGAATTTGAAGAAGATTAAAGGAGGAAGCATTATGAGCAACAAAAAACTTTACAAATCATCAGTAAACCGTATGTTGTGTGGTGTCTGCGGCGGGATCGCAGAGTATTTTGATATTGACCCGACTCTTGTACGGCTGGTATGGGTGATCATCACGCTGATGGGCGGAGCCGGAATCCTGGCGTATATCATTGCGGCCATCATTATCCCGGATTAAAAATGACAGCATCCGTAAAGAACGGACATATTTTTCAGAATGCATAATTTCTCCGGAAAACGTCCATACTCCATAAAAAAGATGAGGAGTGTGGAAGATGAACAGGGAGAAAGAAGTAAAGGCATACCTGGAGGGGAAACTTTCCCAGGCAGAAAAACTGAAATACGAGATTGCCGATGAGATGGGAGTCCTGGATAAAGTGATCAAAGACGGGTGGAAAAGCCTCTCTGCAAAAGAAACCGGACGGATCGGCGGTCTTATGACAAAAAAGAAGAAACATAAAAAGTAAAATGCAGCCTGAAGGAACGGGGTGAAATGCCGCCGGAAAAATCCTTCAGGCTGTATTGAATTATAAGAAAATTTTTCTGAAAAAAAGAATTTTTTTTGACGGTTCAGGGTGGACTGACCAGTGGAAAAGAGCTATACTGTTGGAATAAAAGAGGAGGAATGAACATGGGTGAAAAAATCAATAACGTTCTGAAGGGTGAGATCATCTCTTCAGTATTTTACATACTGTTGGGACTTTGCCTGATTCTGATCCCCACACAGACGGTGGATGTGATCTGTAAAGTGGTATTCGGACTGATCCTCATCGGAGTTGGCATTTATCACATTTATATTTACATACGTGGAAAAGCAACCGCTACGATCATGGATCTTTTAAGCGGTGTGGTTGTTTTCGTGCTGGGCGTGTTCCTTTTTATGACACCTTCCATCGTGATCAAACTGCTTCCATGGATGCTCAGCGCATTTGTACTGGTTGACAGTCTGTGGAAATTTAAAGGTGCTTTTCTTCTGAAAAAAGGCGGACACGGTGCATGGAGCGTGCTTCTGATCGGCAGTCTTGTTTTTATTGCACTTGGAATTGTGATGCTGTTTGGAAGATTTCCGAAGATCATGACTCTGCTGATCTTTTCCGGCTGGGTGCTGGTGTGTGACGGAGCTGCGGATATCGTATTCTTTATTATCATGAAGCTGGGACTTCGAAAGATCGCCAAAAAGGCAGAGGCAGAGAAGGAAGAGGCTGGTGCGGACAGTTCAGAGGCTGTAGATGATAAGGTAGATATGGATACACAGAGTGATACAAAGACGCAGGATGGAAATGATCCGCAGAGCGGAAATGCGCCGAAATATTCAGCAAATACTGCGACAGAGAATATGGCTGTCGAAACGGCAACAACGGAACCGGAGAAAAAATCCAGACGTGGGATCTTACGAAAAAAAGAGAAAGTTCAGGAGAGGACCGGTAATTCGATAACAGAACAGAATGAGCAGGAAAATGCATTGAAAGACAGTTCGGCTTCAGATTTTAGTTCTGAAAATGCAACAGAGAGCACAGGGGAACCAACGCAGGATACAGAAGGTTCTACAAACAGAAAAGTGACAGAGGAAGTCACGGAACCAGCAGAAAAACCAAAACAGGAGAATTCCCGCTGGGAAAAAGAACCGGAGAATGTGGAGATGAAACTCTGGGATGTGGGTAAAGACCAGGTGGAAACCGGCAGTCTGAAAGATCTTCTGGACGGTTCGGATGAAGATCTGGAAGAGTGGAAAGACTGACCATTCTCTTGCATCATCTGCCATTCCGTGGTAAGATGTGCACATGAAAAATACAGATAAAAATATTAAGATACTGATGATGGATTTTTCCGGAATATATGAGGACCAGCAGTTCTGGAGGGGAAAAGAAGTATCCCGGGTGGAGGCCAGGGACATTCCCGGAACCAACTGCTACTGTGATGAGGATGCGATGAATGCCATACGCAGCCGTATTGCACCTTATTCTTCCGGAGAGATCCATTTTATTGATTCCGGAAACTATCACTATATGACAAGGATCTGGCTGGAAAAAATATCGGAGCCATTTGAGCTTCTGGTGTTTGATAACCATACAGATATGCAGCCGCCTGCTTTTGGCGGCCTGCTTTCCTGCGGAGGATGGATCTATGATTCCATTATGGAGCTGCCACTGCTTAAAAAGGTGATCCTGATCGGCCCGGATGAGGAGGCTTTTTCCAGAGTGGAACCGGAGTTTAAGGAAAAGGTGGAGTTTTTGAGCAGGGAGAGGCTTCTGGAAATGGAAGAAACGGAAGTGTCTGCATTTGTAAAGAATCAGGTGGGAGAATATCCATTGTATATTTCCATAGACAAAGATGTTCTCTGTGAGACGGACGCAGATACAAACTGGAGTCAGGGCGATATGCGGTTAAGTACCATGCTGGAATGTCTGGGTGCTGTCAAAGAGAAATGTGCAGAGAGAATTTCGAGGATCCTGGGCGTGGATATCTGCGGGGAATGTGATGTGACAGAACCTGGAAACAGTGCTTTGAATGACATGGCCAATGCTGCGCTTCTGGAATTTTTTACATCTACAGATGTGGGTGAGGATATTGAGGAAAACAAAAACGGGACAACAGGAGGAAACGGATGAAAAATGAACTTCTTACCATCGGACCATTTACGATATATGGTTATGGCCTGATGATTGCCATTGGAATTGTGGCAGGTTGTCTGACAGCAGAATACAGAGCCAGAAAACAGGGACTTGACAGCGAACAGATCTTTCCCATGATTCTGTGGTGTCTGGTCGGTGGATTTCTCTGTGCAAAGCTTCTTTTCTGGATCACAGAGTGGAAATCAATTGCTCAGGATCCGGGATTTATGATGGAAACCTTAAGTTCCGGTTTTGTGGTGTTCGGCGGAATTATCGGCGGGATACTGACAGGATTTTTGTACTGCAGGATCAAAGGTCTTATATTTTTTAAATATGCGGATGTGATCCTGCCGTCCGTGGCATTGGCCCAGGGATTTGGCCGGATCGGATGTTTTCTGGCAGGGTGCTGTTATGGAAAAGAGACGGAGAGTTTTTTTTCTGTGATATTTCAGAATTCGGAATATGCGCCCAATCACGTGGCGCTGATCCCGACGCAGCTGTATTCCAGCGGCCTGGATTTCCTGCATTTTCTTCTGCTGTTGCTGATCGCGCGGAACAAAAAAGCAGATGGCCAGGTGACTGCCTGCTATCTGATTTTTTACAGCGTCGGACGTTTTGTGATCGAGTTTTTCCGGGGAGATATTATCCGGGGAAGTGTGGGGATTTTGTCAACTTCCCAGTTTATCAGTATTTTTACCGGGATTGCGGGGATTGTGCTGCTGGTACTGGTGGCGAAAAAAAGGAGTCCGCAAGAGTAAATTTAACCGAATCAGGAAATTTTCCTGCGGGTTGCGAAAAGCGATATGCAATGGTGTAGTGATATGGCAGTTATATGTATCAGGAGAATGTGTCGGGCAGTAGTGGCATAAAGACGGGCCCGCCCTGCATAAATCTATGAAAAAGGCGAAAGCAGGCCTGCCATGCTCAGAAAAGAAGATTTTGAACCAAATATGGAAACAGAGGATAAGATCCCCGGAGCGCAGCCGGAAAACCCGGCACAGAGTCAGCGCTTCGGGGATTTTATCGTGAAATATATGCAGAATGTCCAGAATACCATGGAACTTTTTCCGGGGACATCTTTTCAGGCGATCAATGAGATTTTCGGGGTTCTCTATGTTCCTCTGGAAAATATGGGAGAACTTGAAGTTACAGGGACATCTTATAATTCTATCCCGAAATGTTATACCTATATGGATATGGAAGCAACAGGGGCATCTGGGATCACCCGGCTGCATGATCATCCGTATCTCAAACTTCGGGGAAAAGGGACGGCGGTGGCAGTAATCGATTCGGGAATTGATTATCAGAATGCAGTGTTTCGAAATGCAGGCGGTTCCAGGATCGCTTATTTATGGGATCAGTCGCTGGAAGATGAGGAGGGGATGGGCAAAGACAAAGAGCAAAATGAGTCTGGACGGGAGTTGGAATCTGAAAATGGAGATGTAGGTAATCTGTTGGAAAATGGGGCTGATATGGCAGATACAGAAGTTCCATATGGCAAGTTATTCCGTAAAAAAGATATCGATCTGGCACTGGCTTCCGAGGATCCGTTTTCTATTGTGCCATCCAGGGACACTAATGGTCATGGAACGGCACTTTCCGGTATTGCGGCAGGAAATATGGTACCTGGAGAAAATTTCACCGGAGCGGCACCGGAAGCGACATTGATCATCATCAAGGTAAAACCGGCAAAACAATATCTCCGGAATTTTTATCTCTATCCTCCGGATGCAGAAGTTTTTCAGGAAAATGATGTGATGATGGCCATTGCTTATGCGATTTCCTGGGCAAAAAAACTGGAGATGCCACTTTCTATCTGCCTGGGGATCGGAAGCAGCCAGGGCGCTCATCTGGGGACCAATGCATTAAGCCAGTATGTGGATTATGTGGCGAATTTTTCCCAGGTATCTGTGTCAGCAGCTGCCGGAAACGAAGGAAATACAAGAAACCACAGTACGGGAATTTTTTCTCAGGGAAGGGAGCAGATCGTGACAGAACTCCGTGTAGCGGAAAGAGAGCAGGGGTTTACCATGGAATTCTGGGGAGAGCCGCCGGAGATCTACGGGCTTTCCATCCAGTCACCTACTGGGGAGATACTGGAAGTCAGCAGTTCTATTGGTTCAAGAACTCAGGAACTGTCCTTTGTTTTTGTAGAAACGAAGGTGTATGTGAATTATATCCTGATCGAGCGCCAGACCGGATATTCGCTGGTATATATCCGATTTTTTCATCCCGCCTCCGGAATCTGGAAGATTTTTACCCGGGGAAAGAACAGACAGAACGTACAGTTCCATATGTGGCTTCCGGTAGAAGGATTGATATCCCAGGATACTTATTTTCTGGAACCATCGCCCTATACAACCGTGACAGCTCCGGGGGACGCCAGAAACAGCATCACGACAACCGCCTACCAGCACCGTGACGGAAGTATCTACATTGCCGCAGGCAGAGGCTATACGCCAGATGGAATGATAACCCCACATCTGGCAGCCCCTGGAGTCAATGTAAAAGTGCCCCTGGTACGAGGCGGCTTTGGAACCCGCTCCGGAACCAGCATTTCCGCCGCACAGACCGCCGGCATCGCGGCACTTCTGTTTGAATGGGCCATCATACGGGATAACCAGCCGTTTTTTACAGGAAGCGGCGTGAAATATTATCTGCAGAGAGGCGCAAGAAGAGAAGAAAATATGCAGTACCCGAACCCGGAGTGGGGGTATGGGAAGGTGAATCTGTATCATACGTTTGAGCTGCTGACGTGAAAAATTGTAATTCTGCTTTGTGGTATAAAAGTATCCCAATATGTTGGAAATCTGTGATATACTATAATCAATTGAACGCAAAGCGCAATGTGAATATTCAGTTTACATGTGATTAAGAGAAACAATTCAAATTGGTCAGACATTGTCTGAATGATTCAAAAAGGAAAAGAAGGAATACATCTATGAAAACAAAAAGCATACTGATCAAAGACACAACGAAAGAGGACAGGATCCGCATTGTCCAGGAGGGCTGAACCAGTGCGGGGGTGCCTGTGATTTCTGTAATGGATGTGATAATCTGGGCGGAGGATCTGTGGATGCTTTTTATGAGCCTTATATTAACGGTGAAAAGGAACTGCGTGAGCTCAATGAGGAATACAGAAGCAACACAGGGCTTGTAAAGTAGGTGAGGATATGAGACCACCGGAAATCGGGAATTCTACAGAAGAGGAACGAAGACAATACATTAAGAATACTTTCCGATGCATCGCAGATTGTGACATGTGTGGATTATGTACCGTATTCCACGGAAAAGATCCGGAAGTTGCCTATGTAGATTACATCAGCGGCAAAAGGGATTATCTGGATGTATCGAAAGATTACAGATGAGTTGGGAAATGGAGATTTATGGCAAAAGGATATATTTATATCATGACAAACCCGGCCTTAAAAGATATGGTCAAGATCGGATATGCAACGGATGTGGAAAGCAGGCGTAAACAGCTGAGTACGACAGCTCTTCCATACGAATATGAGATATATGCAACATATGAAACTTCCGGAAAACTGGAAGATAAAAAACTTCATAAGATGATCGATAATTTGAATCCGGATCTGAGAATATCAAAGAATCGGGAATTTTTTATTCTTTCCCCGGAAGATGCATATGAGCTGCTGGAGTCCATAGCCACAATAAGCGGAACAAAAGATAAACTAAAAAAAGTAAAAACAGTACCGGCTAAAAAACAGAAGACCAAGAGACCACCTGTTAATTTTTTTAAGTGCAACATTCCAGTTGGAGCGGAACTGGTGTTTTCTGATGATCCATCGGTTGTGGCTGTTGTGGTTGATGAGCGTAAAGTGCAGTATAAGGATGAAATTACATCATTATCAGCAATTTCAGACAGGATAAAGGGATATTCTACATCCGGCCCGTCTTTATTTACATACAAAGGAAAAACAATTTCCCAGATCGCAGAAGAAACTCAGTGGAAAGATGCGTAGATCTTACATTTGGAAAAGTAATAAAAAGATACGAAAGTACTAATTTTGGAAAAAATATTCATATAGATAAATCACTCTGCATCGTGTACTATAAACATAGAGAAAAAACTATATCATGACACAACAGGGAGGAATTTTACTTATGGATCTTTCAACTTTGGTTAAAATGTCAAATACTTACGGAAGCAATCCGGCTTATGTTCTGGCAGGAGGCGGCAATACTTCTGTGAAAGACGATACAACACTGTATGTAAAGGGTTCCGGCACACAGCTTGCCACCATTAAGGCAGAGGAATTTGTCAAAATGGACCGGGCGCGTCTGAATAAGATCATGAAAACGGAATATCCGGCAGATGACGTGAAACGTGAGTCTGCATATCTTGCGGATGTAATGGCAGCAGTAACCGACGAGGATAAGACCAAGCGCCCCAGCGTGGAAGCGCTTCTCCACAATTTATTCGCCTATACATATGTGCTGCATGTTCATCCTACACTTATCAATGGACTGACCTGCGGAAAAGGCGCAAAAGCTCTCAGCGAACAGCTTCTTGGAAAAGATGTGCTCTGGATCGATATCTGCAAACCGGGATACACACTTGCACGTATCTGTTTTGAGAAGATGAATGCCTATAAAGAAGAAACCGGAAAAGACGTTCAGGTCCTTCTTCTTCAGAATCACGGAATTTTTGTTGCGGCAGATACCGTAGAAGAAATCGGTGTTTTATTTGATAGTGTTATTGAAAAGCTGGAAAAACAGGTAAAAAGAACTGCGGATGTAAGCAATGCAGTTACACCGGAAAAAGAGCAGGCAGCAGAGAAACTTTCCAGGCTGCTTGGTCATAGGGTGGAAGTTGTACCGGCTGCGGAGGCTGATAATTTTGTAAAGGATAAAACTGCTGCAGCACCGCTTCTGAAACCGTTCACTCCGGATCACATCGTATATTGCGGACCATATCCGTTATTTGTGGAAAATATCGATGAGGCGAAAAGTGCGCTGGATGCATTTATGGCAGAAAATGATAAAGAACCGAGACTGATCCTGGTACAGGGCGTTGGTGCATTTATCATGGAAGATGACAAAGGAAAGGCTGCAAAAGCACAGTTACTGGTAAAAGATGCGATCAAGCTTGCAGTATATGCGGAAAGCTTTGGCGGTCCGCTGCAGATGACGGATGAGATCACATATTTCATCACACACTGGGAAGCAGAAGCGTACCGCAGTAAGAAATAAAAAGAAAATATAGAGAAATTAAGAAAATGCATCGGGAACTATTGAAAAATTCCCGGTGCATTTTTGGGATAAATACCTGATAAAAAATTATTCAGGGCAGAGTTACGTTACAAATGTGGGTGTACTTATCCATTTTACTGCAAATCTTATTTCCGGTACACAAACGCCGGCAGTCCGTCTTCTCCAACCGGAACATCTACAGTTCCCTGGATCAGCGGGCGGGCGTAGCGGATAAAGTCTTCAGTGACATCGGAGCCGTCTTTGGTGATCCATTCCACAGGGACGGTCTTTTCTTCGTTGCAGATAAGGTTGACGTCTTCCAAAGTGCATTTCATGGAGTACGGGGAATCACTCTGACGTTTAAAAGCGATCATCTTTCCGGTTTCACCGTTCAGGGCAGCCTGTACACCAAATTCACCGGCAAGGATACCTTCCTGCTGGTCTGTCTCGGAGAGCATGGATGCGGAGCAGCGCTGGCTTACGTTGAGTTCTACAGAGCGGGCTTTGACACCGAGGCGGCTGCGGACAAGATTCTCAAGGTATTTACCACAGCCAGCAAGCATTTTGTGGCCGAAAGCGTCGGTACCGGCAGCACTGTCGTATTCGCAGATGAAAGTGCCGTCTTTGTCATGGATTCCCTCGGATACACAGACGACAACGTTGCAGTTTTTCTCAAAGGCAGCATTAACTTTCCGGAGAAATTCTTCTACATCGAAATACGTTTCCGGAAGATAAATGAGAAGTGGGTTGTCTCCGGTGTATTTCCGGGCAAGGGCAGCGGCTCCGGTGAGCCAGCCTGCGTGACGTCCCATGATCTCGATAATGGTGACAGATTTTTTCTCATAAACACAGGCGTCCAGGGTGATCTCACGGACAGTGGAAGCTACGTAACGGGCAGCGCTTCCGAAGCCCGGGGTATGGTCTGTGTTTACAAGATCGTTATCAATGGTCTTCGGCTCGCCGAGGATACGGATGTCGCTGCCGATCTTTTCGGCATAGCGGGAAAGCTTGCTGACGGTATCCATGGAATCATTTCCTCCGATATAAAAGAACCAGCCGATGTTCATCTCCTCGAATTTCCGGAACAGCTTCGGATAAACCGGATCTTCCAGAGATTCCGGAAGTTTGTAACGGCAGGAGCCAAGATAGGCGCCAGGTGTCCAGGTAAGAGCGCGAAGCTGTTCGCCCGGAAGTGCTTCCTGAAAATCAAGGACTGTTCCGTTTAAAAATCCCTCAATACCGTTGACCATGCCATAAACGTGGTCGATCTCTTCTGTATGTTTAAGTGCTTCAGATACCACACCGTAAAGACTGCTGTTGATCGCTGCGGTCGGTCCGCCGGACTGTCCTGCGATAAGGTTCTTTTTTGACATTTTGATACCTCCTGGGTGTTGTTTTTTTATATTGTAACAGAAATAGAAAAAGATAACATCTAAAAAATCCACCTTTTTTATAAAAAATTTACTCTATACACACAAATATTTCATAGTAAAATAGTAGTATAGATAGAGAAAAGAGGTGAAATACAGATGACAGTAAGAAAAGTACAGTTTGAAACTATGGATGATGTGAATCGTTTTCTGAATGTAACAGAGCATTTTCCATTTGCAGTGGATCTGAAGAGAGGTCACAGGACTGTCAATGGAAAATCTATTCTCGGAGTTGCATCCATCGGCCTTGGCAGAGAAATGGATTTTTGTGCATATGTGCCGGAGATTGCGCCGGAGATTATGTCCAGTCTTGATTTTTGCATGAGGTAGGTTTGAAGAGGGGAAAAATGAATAATGGTTGATCAATGGTGAACGAGGGTATCGTAAAGTCGCAGAGGCGATGGTCGGTATCCTCGTTTTATTTATTTTTAACCGAATCAGGGAAGTCCCATGGTTTGATTGTGAATATCCGTTTGACAGATGAATTTTGTTGTACAGGGAAATATGACAAATGTAATTATTTAGAAAAAAATCTAAATAGTTATTGACCGGGGAAAACAGTGATGGTATATTCTATTTAGAAATATTTCTAAATACTATCCGAAAGGAGGTACACGATGGCGTTCGCGGAAACCTTCAAGGCACTTTCGGACCCTGTGCGGAGAGAGATCCTGCAGCTTCTGAAAAACGGGAAAATGTCAGCCGGAGAGATCGGAGGACATTTTGACATGACAGGTGCAACCATATCCTATCATCTGAAAATTCTGAAGAAGGCAGATCTTGTGTGGGAGACGAAGGTGAAGAATTTCGTGTATTATGAACTGAATACCACAGTAGTGGAGGAACTGCTTTTGTGGCTCAGTGATCTGAAAGGAGGAAATAGTGATGAAAGATGAAGAAAAGAAAGAATTTCTGAAAGAGTATAAAATGTCCCTGATCTCCGGAAGTATCCTTACGATCTCGCCGTCACTGGCAGGAATCCTTCTGTGGAACCGTCTGCCGGAGAAGATCGCCACACATTTTGACCAGCATAATCTGGCCAACGGCTGGAGCAGCAAGCCTGTGGCAGTTTTTGGGATCCCGTTTCTGCTTCTGCTGGTTCATCTGTTCTGTGTTTTTTTTACAGCCAATGATCCAAAGAGAAAAAATATCAACAAGCGCATTTTTACCATGATCCTGTGGCTGGTTCCGGTGGTATCTGTGATCACCTGCATGTCAATCTATGGCCTTGCTCTGGGAATGGACATTGATATGGGAATGATCGTGAACATCATGGTTGGTATCATGTTTATCATTCTCGGAAATTATATCCACAAGGTGAAACAGAATTACACGGTGGGAATGAAGCTTCCCTGGACGTTAAACAGCGAGGAGAACTGGAACCGTACCAACCGTATGGCTGGCTGGGTGCTGATCCTGTCAGGAGTGCTTTTTCTTATGAATTCGCTGCTTCTGAAAACGGAAATTGTCCTGATCATAATTCTGGCAGCAGTGTTTGTTCCAATGATCTATTCATTTATTCTTTATAAGAAGGGAATCTGAGAAGATATTCCCGGGCCGTCATTGTCAGAAAAAGGCAGTGACGGCCTCTTTTTTACCAAAAAATAATGTTCAAACAAAGCGGTCCGTGATATGATAATGTCATACAAAAATATTTCCTCAAACACTATAAACAGACATCGGACAGGAGGGATCATTATGACAGAATTAAGCCGTTTTCAAAAAGATGTGGAAGTTGCTGCCAGTGCCCTTGAAATGCGGGCAGAGAACGAGGATGCCAGGGAGGAGGCTATCCACCTTTACCGGAAATTCGGAAGTACAAAACAGGAACCGCTGCGGCTGGCAGTTGCACTGCGGGGATATTTTCTGGAGGAAGGTGTGGAGGAAGCGGAGCGTGCGGATTACGGAGCGTACCTGAAGAAACGGATCCGCCCGGCAGTGGAACGCCTGATCCTGGAAGATGACTGGGAAAAGATCGGGAAGCTTTATGAGAATGAGTGGTTTGGGGAACAGGAGCTGGAAGTGTTCCTGAAACTGGCCGAAGAGTGGAGGAGACCTGCGGCATTGATGGGACTTCTCCATTTAAAAAAAGAAAAGTATGGATTTAAAGAGAAAAAATTTGAACTGTGAACAAACCTGGTGAAAAATGTAATACCAGATGTATTTTGGCACGTACAGACGTACAGAATGTAAATGACAATAAAGAGATATTCAGGAACATGGGATGGAAAGGAATAAAAACTGGTTTGGTCAGAAGGAAAGGGGGCAGATCCGGTGAATCGGAAGCAGGAAGAACTGGGGACACATATCCTGGAAAATGTAAGGAACGAACTGTACTACTATTTTCCATATCTGGACGGTGCTTTTGCCTGCATTTCCGGGAAAGGCTCGGAAGAGACCAGAACCATCGGAACAGATGGAGAATTCTTCCTTTTTTCACCGGAATATCTGCTGGAACTTTATGTGAAAAAGCCGGAGGCAGTGCGACGAGGGTATTTACATATGCTGCTGCACTGCCTGTATCTGCACCTTTTCCTGGAAAATCAGGAGGACAGACGTTTATGGAACCTGGCCTGTGATATTGCTGTGGAACAGATCATTTCCAGAGAAAAGATCCCGGTTCTGGAGACCGGTGGAAATGCAAAAAAAATCCGGGAAAAAGTCTTTCATATTCTTGGAAACGGCGCGGATTCCGCAGAAAAGATCTGTCGGAAACTGAAAGAACAGACCTTTCCATTTCATCTGGAAGAGCTGGAAGAAACTTTTCATTTTGATGATCACACACTCTGGGATAATTGCACAGGAGAAAAAGGGAAAAAGACAAGAGAAAAATGGAACAGACTTCTTTCCTATACTGCCGCAAACCGCCAGGATCACCGGAAACGACGGGGAAGCCAGAAAGGGGACCAGAGAGAAGATGCAGGCCCCATAAGATCCGGAAGATACGATTACAAAAAATTTCTCCGCCAGTTTTCCGTACTGCGGGAGGAAGTGGAACTGGATACGGAGAGTTTTGATTATATTTTTTATAATTACGGAATGGAACATTATGGAAATCTTCCGCTGATCGAGCCGCTGGAATATAAGGAAGTGAACCGTCTTGAGGAGTTGGTGATCGCCATTGATACTTCCGGTTCCTGTGATGGAGAGACTGTGCGGAGATTCCTGGAAGAAACCTATTCCATTCTCAGTGAAAAAGAGAATTTTTTCCATAAGATGAAAGTCTATCTGATCCAGTGTGACTGCTGTATCCAGGATGTAAAAGTGATCCATTCGGAAGAAGAATGGAAAGAATACAGCAAAGATATCACCATACAGGGGCGGGGAGGAACAGACTTCCGACCGGTGTTCCGGTATGTGAAGGAGCAGCAGGAGAAGAAGGAAATCCGCCGTCTTAAAGCCCTGATCTATTTTACAGACGGAGACGGGATCTATCCGGGAAGTAAGCCGGATTACGAGACGGCCTTTGTATTTTTGCATAAAACAGAAAAAATGGAGCTTGTTCCGCCCTGGGCGATCCGGCTTGTGGCAGAGCAGGAAGGAGTGCGTCATAACATATGAATATAAAAGAGGCAAAAGAAGAGATTAAACATACCTTACTGGCTTACAACCGGAAAGATGCAGCCGGACGTTATACATTTCCCAGACTCCGGCAGCGTCCCATTCTGCTTATGGGCCCTCCGGGAATCGGAAAAACCGCCGTCATGGAGCAGGTGGCAGAGGAATGCGGAGTAGGGCTGGTAGCCTATACCATCACCCACCATACAAGACAGAGTGCGGTAGGACTGCCCAGGATCGTGACCCGGTGCTATAACGGAAAAGAGGTCAGTATCACAGAGTATACCTTAAGTGAGATCATTGCCTCTGTGTATGACTGTATGGAACGTACCGGAAAAAAAGAGGGGATCCTGTTTATCGATGAGATCAACTGCGTTTCCGAGACACTTGCGCCGACCATGTTGCAATTTCTTCAGAATAAGACGTTCGGAAGCCACAGCGTACCGGAGGGATGGCTGATCGCTGCAGCGGGAAACCCTCCGGAATATAATAAGTCGGTCCGGGAATTTGATATCGTAACCCTGGACCGTGTGCGTAGGATGGATATCGAGGCAGATCTTGATGTGTGGATGGAGTATGCCTGGAAAAAGGAGATCCACGGATCGATCCTTGCTTATCTTGGCATGAAAAAAGATCATTTTTATTCCGTGGAGAATACAGTGGACGGGAAGTTCTTTGTGACGGCAAGAGGATGGGAAGATCTGTCCGAAATTCTGAAAGCTTATGAGGAACTAGGCGTTGAGATCACGGAGAATCTGATCGGGGAGTATCTTTGTCGGGATGAGATCGCAAGGAGCTTTTTTGCCAGTTATCAGCTGTATCGGAAGTACGGAGAGGACTATGGGCTGAAACGCCTGCTTTCCGGAGAAATGGCGGAGGAAGAACAGCAGAAAAAAGTAAAAATGGCGGAAGGTGCTTCGTTTGAGGAACGTTTTCTGGTAACTGGCCTTCTGCTTAGCGGACTCAACGGAAGTTTTCTGGATTATGAAAAGCTGGATAAAGAGACAGGCGCTGTTTATCAGGAACTCCTGCATCTGAAAGCTTTTCTTCATGATAAAAAGGACATGACGGCGCTGGATGAATTTACAGATGTGAAGAAGAAAAGTCTGGCTGTCCGTCTGGAGGCGGAGCTTCTTAACCTGGAACAGCAGACCACGGAAGAGTTTGTGATCCGTACTCTGGAGGAATTCAGCCTTACTATCCGAAAGGAACATATCACAGATACAGAGACTGGTTTTGAACGGATCCGGCAGCTGTTTACGGAAATGGTAGAGAAGAGAAAAGACTGTGCTAAAAAGATCAGCAGAGAGCTGGAACGGGCATTTGCCTTTATGAAAGCATGTTTCGGAGACGGACAGGAAACGGTGCTTTTTGTCACCGGACTGACCAGGAACAGTCATGCAGCTGCTTTTATCCGGGAGTATGGATGTGACCCTTATTTTGCCTGCAGTGAGAAGCTTCTTTACCGGAAACAGGAGAAAAAACTTCAGGAGGAATGTGAGTCGCTATTAAAAATATGAATGATCCCTTAACGAATACTTATGACTGAAAAGGGCCTGGCATCTTGACAGGAGGGCTTGAGTGGTGATACGGTAACGGTGTCGAAAACAAAAACCAAATAACCGAATGATGAGGTGTGAGAACATGCAGGAATTAAAACCAATCAAAGAAGGTAAAGTACGTGAGATCTATGACAATGGCGACAGTCTGATCATGGTTGCAACAGACCGTATCAGCTGCTTTGACGTAATTCTGAATAATGAAGTTACAAAGAAAGGTGCTGTACTGACCCAGATGTCCAAATTCTGGTTTGACATGACTGAGGACATTCTTCCAAACCACATGATTTCTGTAGATACCAAGGATATGCCGGAGTTTTTCCAGCAGGAGAAATTTGAAGGAAAATCCATGATGTGCCGTAAGCTGAACATGCTGCCGATCGAGTGTATCGTACGTGGATACATCACAGGAAGCGGCTGGGCAAGCTACAAGGAGAACGGTACTGTATGCGGCATCAAGCTTCCGGAAGGTCTGAAAGAATCCGACAAGCTGCCTGAGCCGATCTACACACCATCTACCAAGGCTGAGATCGGTGATCACGATGAGAATATTTCTTTTGAGCAGAGTATCGATCATCTTGAGAAATACTTCCCTGGAAAAGGACGCGAGTACGCAGAAAAACTTCGTGACAACACCATCGCTCTTTACAAAAAATGTGCAGAGTATGCACTCAGCAAGGGAATCATCATTGCAGATACAAAATTCGAGTTTGGTCTTGATGAGGACGGCAACATGGTCATCGGTGATGAGATGCTGACACCGGACAGCTCCCGTTTCTGGCCGGCAGAAGGCTATGAACCAGGACATGGCCAGCCATCTTTTGACAAACAGTTTGCACGTGACTGGCTGAAAGCCAATCCGGACAATGACTGGACACTTCCGCAGGAAATCGTGGACAAGACCATCGAGAAATATCTCCAGGCATACAAAATGCTCACAGGCAAAGAACTGGACTGAAAATAACAGCAGCTCTGAAATAGAACATACCTTACAAACCGCCCCGGACGCCCATTCCGAGGCGGTTTCTTTCTATATAAAATGTGATAAAAACAAAACAGTTGCAAGAAAACAGAGGGGTATTTATAATAAATACAGAAACCAGAAAATCCTGACAGATCAAAGGAGTGTGATTATGAGCAGGAAAGACAAGGCGAAAAAGAAAAAAACGGCAGGAGATTATGTTCTGACTCTGGTGCTGATCGTGGCAGTTGTGGTGTTCTGCTATGCTGCCTTTAACCTTTATCATATTTATACAGAGTATAAAAAAGGCACAGATGAGTATAACAGCATTTCAGAAATGGCAGTGACGGAGCGTGATCCGGATGCATCGGAAGATCTGGGACAGCCGGAGGAACAACAGCCGGTGGCTCCTATAAATGTTGATTTTGCATCTCTTAAAAGTATTAATGATGATGTGATCGGCTGGATTTATATGGAGGCACTTCCGCAGATCAGTTATCCGATGGTACAGGGCAAGGATAATAATATGTATCTTCACCAGACTTATGAGAAAAATTATAATTTTGCAGGAACAATCTTTATTGATTATGAGAATAAGAGGGATTTCAGTGACTGCAACACGCTGGTGTACGGACATAATATGAAGAATGGCTCCATGTTTGGAATGCTGAAAAAATACAGGGCAGATGAAACGCTTTACAATACCAGCAAATATTTCTGGATACTTACCCCGAAGAAGAACTACCGCTATGAGATCATTGCCGCATACACAACTTCGGTGAACAGTGATACGTATACCCTGTTTAAAGGGCCTGGTAAGGAATTCCTGGAATATGAGAAAAAAATGTTCAAGAATTCCGAGATTAAAACAGAAGCAGGTGAGGGTGAGGCGAATGTGAAAGATAAGATCGTTACATTGTCTACATGCACCGGTAATCAGGCAACACGTTTTGTTGTGCAGGGAAAAAGAGTAAACGCAGTGGATCCACAGTAGCCATTTTTTATGTGAAAAATAAGGGAGGAAGATTCATATGGAAAATGAAATAGGAAAATTACAGAAGATCATTGATGAGAGCAATAATATTGTATTTTTCGGCGGAGCAGGAGTTTCCACGGAAAGCGGGATCCCGGATTTTCGAAGCCAGGACGGGCTGTATAACCAGAAGTATGATTATCCGCCGGAGACGATCTTAAGCCATACATTTTTTATGCGCAGGCCTGAAGAATTTTTTAAATTTTACAGAGATAAGATGCTTTGTGATACTGCAAAACCCAATGCGGCACATCTGAAACTGGCAGAGATGGAGCAGGCAGGCAAGCTGAAAGCGGTGATCACTCAGAATATTGACAATCTTCATCAGATGGCAGGAAGCAAAAAAGTTCTGGAACTTCACGGAAGTGTTTACCGCAATCATTGTATGAAGTGTGGGAAATTCTATGATTTTAAGTATATGAAGGAGTCAGAAGGAGTTCCGAAATGTACCTGTGGTGGTATGATCAAACCGGATGTGGTTCTCTATGAGGAAGGTCTGGATGACTATACGATCCAGGAATCTGTAAGAGCAATTTCAGAGGCGGAGGTCCTGATCATCGGAGGAACTTCCCTGGCTGTGTATCCGGCAGCAGGACTGATCGATTATTTCCGGGGAAATCATCTGGTGGTGATCAACAAGGCGCCGACACCGAGAGACAAATATGCGGATCTTCTTATTAAAGAACCGATCGGAAAGGTGTTCTCTCAGATACGGATCTGATAAACTGCATAGCAGTTATCCGGTGCAGGGCTACGTAGTGAATGCGGATATTTTTATCCGTTTGACTAAAATATCCGGAAAAAAGAAAAATGAGGAGTATCAAATGGGATTAAATTATGAAGTAGGAGATATTGTCACACTGAAGAAGGCGCACCCCTGTGGCAGCAAAGAATGGGAGATCCTTCGTGTAGGAGCGGATTTTCGTCTGAAATGCATGGGCTGTGGACACCAGATCATGGTAGCGCGCAAGCTTGTGGAGAAAAATACACGAGATTTGAAAAAATTCGAAAAAAATTAAATTTATGCTTTACATCACGGGAAAGATATGCTAGAATCAACAATCGTGATATATTTCATATCCTTGCTCTTTGACAGGCAAAGGGCCAAAAGACCATAAGGAGGTTAAGACAAGCATGAACAAGTACGAGTTAGCATTAGTTGTGAGCGCTAAGCTTGAGGACGAAGCACGTGACGCTGTAGTTGAGAAAGCAAAAAGCTATATTACACGTTACAACGGCGTGATCACAGAAGTTGAAGAATGGGGTAAGAAGAAATTAGCTTACGAGATTCAGAAAATGCATGAAGGCTTCTACTATTTTATTCAGTTTGAAGCAGATTCTCAGTGCCCGGCGGAGATCGAGAGACATGTCCGCATCATGGACAATGTATTAAGATACCTGGTTGTCAAGAAAGAGGCATAATTTTTGCAGCGGATTTTCGAAAACACCATTAAGAACCTGTTCAGTTAAGTGAAATCTGAGATCATAAGAGAGGTAGAACGATGAACAAAGTAATATTAATGGGACGCTTGACAAGAGATCCTGAGGTAAGATATTCCGCAGGAGAAAATGCCCTGGCAATCGCCAGATATACACTGGCAGTTGACCGCAGATTCCGTCGTGACGGAGAAGCAAATGCTGATTTTATCAACTGTGTTTCTTTCGGACGGACAGCAGAGTTTGCGGAAAAGTATTTCAGACAGGGACTGAAAATTGCAGTTACGGGACGTATTCAGACAGGAAGTTATACGAACCGTGAGGGACAGAAGGTTTATACGACAGAGGTTGTTGTTGAGGATCAGGAATTTGCTGAGAGCAAAGCGTCAAGCGACAGCTATGCAGCATCTCATCCGAGAACAGAAGCAGCACCTGCACCGTCTATGCCAAGTCCGAGCGCAGCAAGCGCCGACGGCTTCATGAATATTCCAGATGGAATTGATGAGGAGCTGCCGTTCAACTAGAACATCTGATCAAGACAGATGAGACGAATAAGATAGGAGGAAACAATCATGGCTTACAATAGAGGCGAGAGACCAGATTCTCCGATGAAGAGAAGAGGCGGACGCAGAAGAAAAAAAGTTTGTGTATTCTGCGGTAAAGAGAATAACGAGATCGATTACAAGGATGTAGCAAAGTTAAGAAAGTATGTTTCCGAGAGAGGTAAAATTCTCCCGAGAAGAATTACAGGTAACTGTGCAAAACATCAGAGAGCACTGACAGTTGCTGTTAAGAGAGCACGTCATATGTCCCTGATGCCATACGTTCAGGACTAATTCCGATCATCCACAGGATCGTTGTCAGACAGATGAGCAGTCATCTGGATGGCAGCGGTCCTGTTTTTTTATTTTCTGTGACGACATAAAGCTATAAAACAGACGTTTCCAGTCATGCAGTGTATGGCAGCGTTTTCCGGCTGTAACAGATTTTACACGACAAACGCATGAGTAAATAAATTGTGAACACACCCCTTTTCTAGTAAAATAAAAGAAAAAGGGGTGTTATTTATGCAGGAATTATTA